>VGDY01000005.1 GCA_016869555.1 Alphaproteobacteria bacterium
ATGCGCATGTCCGGTTTTGTATTTTCTTGTCTCGACAACTTGAAAATACCCGACATCCGTCGGCAAAACCGGGCATGCGCCCGCGACCTTTCGACTCATTCCCCGGACAGCCCTGCGCGAAGCGGGGGAGGGGGCCCTACTCCGCCGCTTCGCCCTTCTCGCCGCCGCCAAAGCGCCGAATGACGTAATCGTCGACGATGCGGGTGAAGTCCTCGGCGATGCCCTCGCCGCGCAGCGTCATCGCCTTCTTGCCGTCGATGAAGACGGGGGCGGAGGGCGTTTCGCCGGTGCCGGGCAGCGAAATGCCGATGTCGGCATGTTTGGACTCACCGGGACCGTTCACGATGCAGCCCATCACCGCGACATTGAGCGTCTCGACGCCGGGATATTGCGCGCGCCAGACGGCCATGCGTTCGCGGATATGTGACTGGATGTCGCGCGCCAGCTCCTGGAACACGGTCGAAGTGGTGCGCCCACATCCGGGGCAGGCGGCGACCAGCGGAACGAAGGTGCGAAAGCCCATCGTCTGCAGAATTTCCTGGGCGACGCGCACTTCGAGCGAGCGGTCGCCGCCGGGCTCGGGCGTCAGCGACACGCGAATCGTGTCGCCGATGCCGTCCTGCAGCAGCACGCCGAGCGCGGCGGAGGAGGCGACGACGCCCTTCGAGCCCATGCCGGCCTCGGTGAGGCCGAGATGCAGCGCATAGTCGCTGCGCGCGGCGAGCATACGATAGACCGCGATGAGGTCCTGCACCGCCGAGACTTTCGCCGAAATGACGATGCGGTCCCTGGAAAGCCCGATTTCCTCGGCGCGGCGCGCCGACATCAGCGCCGAGCGAACCAGCGCCTCGCGGGTCACGGCGCGCGCGTCGAGCGGCCGGTCGGAGGCGTGGTTCAGGTCCATGAGATAGGTCAGCAGCTCCTGGTCGAGCGAACCCCAATTGGCGCCGATGCGCACCGCCTTGCCGTGCCTCGCCGCGAGTTCGACGATCGAGGCGAATTGCCTGTCCTTCTTTTCCTTGAAGCCGACATTGCCGGGGTTGATCCGGTATTTGGCGAGCGCCTCGCCGCAGGCCGGATGATCGGCGAGAAGCTTGTGGCCGATGTAATGAAAATCGCCGACGAGCGGGACGCTTATGCCTTTTTGATCCAGCCGGTCGCGGATATAAGGCACGGCGGCGGCCGCTTCGTCGCGATCGACGGTGATGCGCACGAGTTCCGAGCCGGCCTGCGCCAGCGCCGTCACCTGGGCCACGGTCTGTTCAATATCCGCCGTATCGGTGTTGGTCATCGACTGGACGACGACCGGCGCGCCGCCGCCGACGACCACCGCGCCGGGTCCGGTCCCGATCGTGACCGCGCAGGTGCGCCGGCGCGCCGCCGGCTCGGCGGCGACCGGATCGGGCAGTCGGGTCTCGGGAGCCTCGATCAAAACGGCGTCGGTCATGGTTTCTCGTCGCGGCTGTTTCGGGGTCGGCTCTAGGTCGCGCGGAATGGCTTCAAGGTCAAGCGGCCCCGACAGTCATGGCGATCGGAAGAAGCATGGAAATCCTCGCCCTCATGCTGGAGACCTTTCTCGGATCACCTCGCTCCGGAGGGCCTCTTAGTCCGTATCTCATGAGATCAACTCTCGCCCAAGCCGCCCGAAACTCTCTTCAACAATCCCAGCCGCCGCGCGACAAGCCAGTCGACCAGCCGCGCCGGCAATAATCCGCGCAGCGTGTAGTCGGTGAAGCGATTGCGCACGACCGGGATGCGGACGGGCGGGCGCGGCGCAGTCAGCGCCCGCAACACGGCCTCGGCCACGATCCCCGGCCTTGGGGAGCGGCGGCCTTCCTCGACAAGCCACTTCAGCATTCGCCGGCTTGGCGCGGCATAGGCGGTTTCCGCGAACGGGCGGAGATCGGTCTCCTCGGCCTTATCCCAGATCGGCGTCGCGATCATGCCCGGCTCGATCAGGATCAATTCGACGCCATAGACCATCAGCTCCCGGCGCAGCGCGTCCGACAGGCCTTCGAGCCCGAATTTCGAGGCGTTGTAGGCGCCCAGAAACGGCGCGGCGAAGCGTCCCGCGACCGAGCTCATATTGACGATGCGCCCCGGCGGCCCCATTCGCGCGGCGCCCGCGCCAAGCAGCGGCGCGAAGGCCTGAATGACTTGCAGCTGGCCGATGAGATTTACCTCGATCTGGCGCCGGAAATCCTCGATCGGCAGATGCAGCAGCGGGCCGGGAACGGCGATCCCGGCGTTGTTGACGAGGCCGGCAAGCGCCCCACTCCCCAGCCGGGCCTCGACGGTTCTTGCGGCCGCCACAATGGCGCCGGCGTCGGTCACGTCGAAGATCAGCGGGACGATTGCTGCGCCATGCTGCGCAGCAATTGTCGCCGCGTCGGATTCTTTTCGCACTGCAGCAAAAACTAGATAGTCATTTTGAGCCAATAGTTTGACGCAGGCGGCGCCGATCCCCGTCGCGGCGCCGGTCACGACCACGGCCTTCAAACCCGTTCTCCCAACGCCGCGAGGAGATAAGCGAGCGCCACGCGCGTTTCGCCGTCGGCGCGGCCGTCGACTTTCCACCGGCGGAAATGGCGCTGAAACGCCTCGACCGCATCGACCGTCTGCGCGTCATAAACGCCGGTCGCTTCGACGCCATAGCCGTAGGCGGCGAGGTCGCGCTGGAGCGAGGCGACCTTTCCGCCCTCGTCGCCGAACGACACCGTCGTTGCGCCTTCCGCCAAGGCGTTCTCGACAATTCGCCCGACGCCCCGGCGCGCGAGCTCCTCCCAGGGGAAGAACTCGCCGGGATCCTGCTTGCGGCCGGGGGCGATGTCGGAATGCGCCAGCACGCGCTCGGGCGGGATCGCATGCCGCTGGCAGATGTCGCGGGCGAGCGCCGCCGTGGCCTCGATTTGCGCCGCCGTATAGGGGCGCGGGTCGAGGTAACCGGGATGAACGACTTCGATTCCGATCGACGCGGAGTTCATGTCGGTCTCGCCAGCCCAGGAGCTTATTCCGGCGTGCCAGGCGCGCCGCGATTCCGGCACGAGCTGCAGCACGCGGCCGTCCTCCTCGACGACATAATGCGCCGAGACCTGCGAGCGGGGGCTGCAGAGCAGGGCGAGCGCCGCTTCCCCGGTTTGCATCCCGGTGTAATGGAGCACCACCGACGAAATCGGCCGCAGCCGCGGCCCGTGATTGAGCGAAGGGCATATTCCTGCCCCGGCGTAGTCCGGCGCGAAGAAGCCTTCGCCATCGCGCCAGGGCTGCGTCGCGGCGAGCCATTCCCCAGCGCGGGCCTCAGGCTCTGCGTTGCGCAGAACGTCGGTGACGACGCAGGCGGCGTCCGCGCCCGCGGCCAATGCGGCGATCGCGCGCTCTGGGGTCAGTCCGCCGATCGCGACCAGCGGCGTCTCGCCGATCGCCGCCTTCCAGGCGCCGATGCGGCCAAGACCCTGCGGCGCGAAAGCCATCTGTTTCAGGAGCGTCGGATAGATCGGCCCCAGCGCGACATAATCGGCGGCGAGGGAGAGCGCGCGGTCGAGTTCGGCTTCATCATGCGTCGAAACGCCGATCCTGACGCCGGCGCGGCGCAGCGCGGGAATATCCGCGCCGTCAAGATCGCCCTGGCCGAGATGGACGAAGTCGCAGCCTTCGTCGATCGCGAGCCGCCAATAGTCGTTGACGACAAGTTGCGCGCCATGGAGGACGCAGATTTGCCGCGCCTTCGCGATATGCGCGCGGGTCTCCGACTCGCTGCGGCCCTTCACCCGCAGCTGCGCGAACCTGACGCCCTGCGGCAGCAGGCGGGTCAGCCAATCGGCGGCGTCGACGATGAGATAGAAGGGATCGAGCTTCAGCGCCGCCACTGCCCCACTTTCCCTCAGGCCAGTTTGTCGAACGGACGGCCGATGACCGGCGTCGACGGCTCGGCCATGTCGCGCGGGGTCATCGGCTCGGCAAGGAAGCCCGCCCGGCCCGCTTCGATCGCGAGGGCGAAGGCGCGCGCCATCCGGACGGGGTCGCCGGCGCGCGAAACGGCGGTGTTGAGCAGCACCGCGTCATAACCCATCTCCATGACCAGCGCGGCGTGGGACGGCGCGCCGATCCCTGCGTCGACGATGAGCGGCGTATCGGGAAAATGCGCGCGCAGCGCCCGCAGCGCGAAAATATCATTGACGCCCCGCCCCGAGCCGATCGGCGCCGCCCAGGGCATCAGCACGCGGCAGCCGGCGTCGAGCAGTTTTTCGGCGACCACGAGATCGTCGGTCGTATAGGGAAAGACCTTGAAGCCGTCGTCGGAAAGAACCCGCGCCGCCTCGACGAGCCCGAAGACGTCGGGCTGGAGCGTGTCCTCTTCGCCGATCACTTCGAGCTTGATCCAGTCGGTCGCGAAGACCTCTCGCGCCATTTGCGCCGTCGCGACCGCCTCCTTGGCGGTGCGGCAGCCGGCGGTGTTGGGAAGCACCCGGACGCCGAGGTCGCGGACAAGGCTCCAGAACGCCTCGCCCGCCCGCGCCCCGCCGGCCTCGCGCCGCAGCGAGACCGTGACGATTTCGCAGCCCGACGCGCGAATCGACTCGGCGAGGATCGCCGGCGAGGGATAGCGCGCCGTCCCGAGCAGCAGCCGCGAAGCCAGCGCGACGTCATAGAGCCTCATGGGGTCGTTCATTCAGGCGCTCGCTTACCCGCCCTGTCTCGGCGTGACGATCTCGACAGCGTCGCCCTCGCGAAGCGGCGTCTCGGCGCGGTCCTTGGCGCGCACGAATTCCTGGTTCAAGGCGGTGCCGACGGTCTTTTCGTCATACCCCAGTTCCTGCAGCAGCGTTTGCAATGTCGTGGCGCGGACGTCCTGCGGCCGCCCGTTGATTTGAATGAGCATCCATCACCTCTGGGAAATACCCGTCGTTTACGACGACCTCCCCAACACGACGCGCCAAAGCCGGCGCGAGCAGGAACCCGTGGCGGTAGAGCCCATTGATATAGAGAGTGCGATCCCGTTTCAAAAGGCGGGGCAGATTGTCGGCGAACGCCGGCCGCAGATCCGACCCCGTCTCGACGATTTCGGCCTCGGCGAAGGCCGGATGGATGGCGAAGGCCGAATTGACGAGTTCGACGACGGAGCGCGCGGTGACCCGCGCCCGCTCCTCATTCTCGATCATCGTCGCGCCGACCATGAACGCGCCCTCGCCGCGCGGAACGACATAAACCGGCCGGCGCGGGTGAAGCATGCGGACCGGGCGCGAAAAGGCGATCTCGTCGCTACGCAGGATCAGCATTTCGCCTTTGACGCCGCGAAGGCCGGGAAGCGCGTCGCGCGCGGCGAGGCCGCGGCAGTCGACGGTCCAATCCGGAATGGTCGCCTGCCCTGCCCCGTCCTGCGCAAAACGGAAAATGACATTCGGCATTTGCGCGAGGCGCCCGGTCAGCGCGGCCATCGCGGCGCGGGGATCGAGATGCGCTTCCGCGGGAAAAAACAGCCCCGCCTCGAAGCGTCCGGCAAGATCCGGCTCAAGAGCGGAAATTCCCGCGCCGTCCAGCGTTTCGAACTGGCTGGTCCGGCGGGCGAAGTCGAAAAGTTCGGCGCGTTCGCGCCGCGGCGCCACGACAAGGCTGCCGGCGACCGTCGCGACGCCGATGTCGCGCGACCAGAAGTCGAGCGCTTCTTCGCCCAATGTCGCAACCAGAGGCTCGGCGCTTTCCAATTCGCACCAGGGCGCGATCATGCCGCCGGCAAAGCGCGAGCACCCCAGGCCCGGCGCCTGCTCGCGTTCGACGATCTCGACGTCAACGCCCTTACGCGCAAGCGCGTAAGCGGCGCAAAGGCCGGCGACGCCGGCGCCGATCACGCGCGCGCGCATGAACCGCGGCCTTCTACAAATCTTGCCGACACCATCCCTCCGCCAGTCCCAACTGGATCAGGTTCGAAGGGTCGCCGCTCCCCGCCTTTCGCGTCGCGCAGCCTCTCAGCCCCATGGCGGCGACCCTCGATCGCGCCGCCGGGCGGGGCTCCCCCGGCGCGGCTAGGCTCGCGCGAAAGCGCCGCGCCAGTCAAGCGTTGCGCGCGCCTTATCATGCCGGCGCTGCGCTTCGGCACTTGCCAGAATTCAATCGTTAGCCCAGTTTGGGCAAGACAAAGCGCAAAAAAAGGCGCCGCATTTGGGGAGAGAAATCATGAGCTTTCGTCGCAAAACGGCCTGCGTCCACAGGACGTTGGCCCTTCTTGGCCTGCTCGCCTCAACGACTTGGTTTGGCGCGACTTTCGCCCCGCCGGCCGCGGCCGCGCAGCTTGGCCAATATTTCCCCATTCCGAATTCGCTGACCATCAGCGGCGTGCCGCGCGACTCGCTTCTCAAACTTCAATCGAAATGGCTGCAGAACGGCCTCGACAATCTCAAGAAGGCGCGCACCGAGGCCGAAGCGGCGCTCGAAAAGGCGAAGGCCGGCGCGACCGATCAGGTCGCCGCCGCGGAAGAAAACCTCAAGAAAATCGACGAGATGATCGCGCAGACCCAGGAAGAGCTGGCGCTGTCCGACAACAATGATTCGTCGCATGAGATTCAGACCGATCGCAAACGCAAGCTGATGCTCCATCTCAATCAATGGATCAACGAGCTCAATCGTCTCGCCACCGAGCAGATGAAAATCGCGATCCTGAAGGACGGCGCCGAGGCGATGGCGGCGCAAAACCGTAATTATCAATTGTCCGAACAGGCGGACAATCTCGAAAAATCAAAGACCGACGCCAGCATTACGGATTGGGCGGCAAAGTAGCCTGACGAGTTCTGGAACGCGCTCCTAGAGAATCTCGTCCGCCGGCTCGGCCGGCCTCGACAGATCGCCGTTGAGCTTGGCGAGCCGGCGCGTCGCGTCCTTGAGCGCTTCGGATGCGCGCGCCGACAGCGCCTCATTCGCCTGGCGCGCCGCGTCGCGTTCGGCGCACAATGCGGCGAACTCGGCTTCCACAGACTGCGCTTTGGCGCGCGCGTCGGTCGCCTCGTCGGCGATGGCGAGCGCCGCCATCACGATGATGCGTTGCTCGCCGATCTCGCCGAAATTCTCGCGCATCGACTCGATCTTGCCTTCGAGATAATGGGCCAGCGCTTCGATGCGCTGCTCCTCGCCGTCCTCGCAGGACATGCGATAGGTGCGGCCGGCGATGGAGAGGACGACAGAGCCCATGTCAGCCCTCCCGAACCGGCGCCGCGACCGCGACGCCGAGCGCGGCGGCGACGCCCTCGCTCGCGGCCTCAAGCCGGCGCAACACTTCGTCGCGGCTCTTCTCCAGGGCGTTCTGCCGCGCCAGCGCGGCGTCGAGATCGAGCGCGAGTCGCGAACGGTCGTCCTGCATGATGGCGAGTTCTTCTTGAAGTTCGGCGTTGGACGCCTCGTCTTCGAGCTTGCCGGCGACGGCGCGCTCCAATTGCGCGATCGCCATCTGCAGTTCGGCGATGTCGGCCTCTACCCTCTTGGCGTTATCGTCGTCGCGCTTATTTGATTGGTTCATCGCCGGTCGCCGGAGTCGCAAGGCTTTCGGTCGCGGCGAACCCCGCCGGGCGATTCGCCTGCCAGCTGTGTTCCTAACATGATTCAGGCAATTCGAAACCGCTCGCGCTGGCGCGACTTCGGCGCGTTGACAGGGGGGCGCGAGGTGCTATCACACGCCGGACTTCGCAGCCCAGGGCGCGAAGGGCGAGGGCCCCGCAAGTTTGCCGCGGCGCAAGGAGAGTTATGAAATGACGGTGAGAGTGGCGATCAACGGCTTCGGGCGCATTGGCCGCAATATCCTGCGCTACATCGTCGAGACCGGGCGCACGGACCTCGAAGTCGTCGCCATCAACGATCTCGGCCCGGTCGAGACCAACGCCCATCTGCTGCGCTATGATTCCGTTCACGGCCGCTTTCCGCATGAGGTGAAAGTCGCCGGCGACACGATCGACGTCGGCCGCGGCCCGATCAAGGTGACCGCGATCAAGAACCCGGCCGAGCTTCCCTACAAGGACCTTAAGATCGACATCGCGCTGGAATGCACCGGCCTCTTCACCGCGCGCGACAAGGCCAAGCTGCTGCTCGACGCCGGCGCGAAGCGCGTGCTGGTCTCGGCGCCCGCCGACGGCGCCGACATAACGGTCGTCTATGGGGTCAATCACGACAAGATCACCAAGGACCACCTCGTCATCTCCAACGCCTCCTGCACGACCAATTGCCTCGCGCCGGTCGCCAAGGTGCTGCATGAGGCGATCGGCATCGACAAGGGGATGATGACCACGATCCACGCCTATACCGGCGATCAGCCGACGCTGGACACGATGCACAAGGATCTCTATCGCGCCCGCGCGGCGGCGCTGTCGATGATCCCGACCTCGACCGGCGCGGCGAAGGCCGTGGGACTCGTGCTGCCCGAACTCAACGGCAGGCTCGACGGCTACGCCATCCGCGTGCCGACGCCTAATGTCTCGGCGGTCGATCTGAAGTTCCTCGCCAAGCGGGCGACGACCAAGGACGAGGTCCACGCCGCGATCAAGGCCGCCGCCGACGGACCGCTCAAGGGCGTGCTCGGCTATACCAGCGAGAAGCTCGTGTCGATCGACTTCAACCACACGCCGCTGTCGTCCTGCTTCCATCTCGACCAGACCAAGGTCATGGACGGCAATCTCGTGTCGATCCTGTCCTGGTACGACAATGAATGGGGTTTCTCCGGCCGCATGACCGACGTGGCGAGCGTGATCGGGAAGCTTCTTTAAGCTTCACGCCAAAATGCCGGCGCGGACCTGAAGGTCCGCGTCGCTTTTTTCGAGTCGCGATTGGGATGTTTCATGGCCGCCTTCCGCACTCTCGACAACGCCGACGTAAAGGGCAAAAGAGTCCTGCTGCGCGTCGATCTCAATGTGCCGATGGAGGACGGCCGCGTCACCGACGCGACGCGCATCGAGCGCGCGCTGCCGACAATCAGTGAGATCGCAGAAAAAGGCGGCAGGGTCGTTCTGCTTTCGCATTTCGGCCGGCCGAAGGGCCAACGCGTCGATGCGGAGTCGCTGCGTCAGCTCGTCCCGGCGCTTGAGCATCATGTGAAGCGCAAAATCGCCTTCGCCGACGACTGTGTAGGCGAAAACGCGGCGCGGGTCGTCGACGCGCTCAAGGACGGCGAGGTCGCGCTGCTCGAGAACACCCGCTTCCACAAGGGCGAAGAAAAGAACGCCGCCGATTTCGTCGAGGCGCTAGCGAAGAATGGCGATATTTTCGTCAGCGACGCCTTCTCGGCGGCGCATCGCGCCCACGCCTCGACCGAGGGTATCGCGCACCGATTGCCCGCTTTCGCCGGCCGCGCGATGCAGGCGGAGCTCGAAGCGCTGCAGTCTGCGCTCGCAAGTCCAGAGCGCCCGGTCATGGCGATCGTCGGCGGCGCGAAAGTTTCAACCAAGCTCGAACTCCTCGGCAATCTCGTCGACAAGGTCGATTATCTCGTCATCGGCGGCGGCATGGCGAACACTTTCCTGGCGGCGCAAGGCAAGTCCGTCGGCAAGTCGCTGTGCGAACATGATCTCGGCGGCGCCGCGCGGGAGATTCTGGCGAAGGCGGAAAAGGCCGGCTGCGAGATCGTTCTCCCGGTCGACGCTACGGTCGCGCAGAAATTCGAGGCGCATGCGCCGTCGCATATCGTCTCGGTCGATCATGTCGGCGAAGGCGACATGATCCTCGATGTCGGGCCGAAGTCGATCGCCCACGTCGAGGCGCTTCTCGCCAAATGCAAGACGCTGGTGTGGAACGGCCCGTTCGGCGCCTTCGAACTGCCGCCTTTCGACGAGGGCACCAATGCGGTGGCGCAGACGGCGGCGCGACTGACCGTCGACGGCAGACTGCTGTCGGTCGCCGGCGGCGGCGACACGGTGGCGGCGCTCAATCAGGCGCATGTCGCCCAGGAATTCTCTTATGTCTCGACCGCGGGGGGCGCTTTCCTCGAATGGCTCGAAGGCAAGACTCTGCCGGGCGTCGCCGCGCTGATGCGGTAGGGGCGCCCGGCCTCAGATTGGCCTTGCTCTCGCGGTAAGGCGCAGCAGCTCAGAAAAGGTCATCGGGAGGCGAATTTGGCGAGCGGTCCAATCCAAGCGGTCCCCACGGACATCGAGCACGACAAACTCAGCCGAGAAGAATTGATCGCGCTCCTGCACGGCGTGACCGAGCAGCGCGACAATCTGCTTGCGCAATATGAATCGATGGCGCTGCAGGTCGACGAGTCGGTTCGAGAGATCGCCGCCGATGAGCTGGACGCGCAGCAGAGCGAAAAGAAGGCCGAGGCGAGCGAGCATCGCGCGGAGCAGGAAGCCGCGCATGTGGCTGAACTTTCCAGCCAGCTCGACGAAGAGCGCCGGAAGCGCGCCGAGATCGCCGACGAATTTGCTCGTTTTCGCGAGGCCGTGAAGCATGCGCCGGTCCAAAATCCATGGGACGTGTTGTGGCGCGCGGCGTCGCAGATCGTCAGCGACGGGGTCGCCTGGGCGCGTGCGAAAATCCCGCCGGACAGCGCCTTCCTGCCATGGTTCGACCGGGCGATCGAATTGGTGAAGGCTTTGAGTCGCTTGGCGTTCAAAGGCGCGAAAGCGCTCTTCGACTGGGCGAAGCCGCACGTCATCGACTTATGGAGCCGGCTCACAAGCGAACGCCGACGGCAGTGATCATGCCGGGCGCCGCCGACGGTTCTAAACGGCGCCGTCATTCTATGAGGCGCCGTTTATTTTGATGGCGGCGCGGCGAGTTTAGCTCTCGCGCCGCCGATTATTGAGCGCCCGGCTTCGCCGTCGCGTCCTTGACGCATTTCTTGGTGAAGCTCGCCTTGGCGGCGCCGGCCAATTTCTTCTCGACCGCGGCGGTTTCGCAAGATGCGGCGGCGGCGTCCCTTTCGCACTTCTTCATGAAGCTGTTCAGCGCCGAGCCATGCAGCTTTTTTTCGGTCGCCCGGGCGGCGCAGTCCGGCGCGGCGGGCGCCGTTTGCGCGAATGCGGCGGCGGAACATGCAACGCCGGCGGCGAAGATCATATAGGCCATCGTCAGTCTCAACATGTCGTTGTCCTCGATTGCGCGCGCCGACATGGCTAAAAGAGCCAAAGAAGCGCGACCAGCGACGCCATGCCGATGGCGTCAAACACGATTCCTTCCCAAGTCGGTCCGATCCACGCTCCCAGCGTGAGAAGGCCAACGCCGGCGACGAGGGCGACAAATGATCCCTGAATTCCACGACGATTCGGGGGGTCGGCCATGACGTCCTCTCCACCGTTGCGAGATGGCGATAGGCGGCCTCCCAATGTCGCTATCGTAAATCCGCGGACGCCTCCCTTGAACAGAACCGCGCCCCTCATCGGGCGGCGGGCGCGCGATGGAGAACCGCCCGCCGCTCGCGCGGACTGATCGGCAGGCGCAGGCTTACCTAGGCGCGCGTCCGGACGGGTCAAGCGTCGGCGCGCGCTCGTCGCGGCGGGGAAAGCGAATGGCGCAATCCCTGCAAAAACGTCGTCGCGGTCGACCCTTAGGCTACGCCGCCGGCGGCCGCATGCTCGGTTCCTTCCTTAAATATGGCCAGACTGGAAAATGCCGCAAATTGAGATCATCATCTCGGCGCAACGCAAATCGCTTTTCGCCGAATGCAAAATGCGGTCAACTGCAAACAAACTTATCATACGTCATCAGACGTTTCGATTGAGCGTCAAGATCAACCAAGGCGGCGACGAATGAGGTATGCGATTCACCGTTGGCGCGCCGGATTGTGCCTTCTGCTGGCGACCGCGATCGTCGCCGGCGACGTTCACGCATACGAAAATATCGGCGTCGCTTCCTTTGTCCGCAACGAAGTGACTGGCGTCCTGCCGACGCGCTCGGTGGTGATCAACATCGGCGAAAATGTCGTCCGGGACGAAATTGTGAAAACATCTTCAGACAGCGTCGCCAAGCTCGTCTTCACCGACAGCTCGAATCTATCGATCGGGCCGAACTCAATGGTCAAGCTGGATAAATTCGTCGCGGCGGGGGCGTCCAGCTATGGCAAGGAGACGATCAACGTGTTGAAGGGCGCCTTCCGTTTCACGACCGGGCATTTCGACAAGCGCGCCTATGAAGTCAAGACGGGCGTCGCGACCATTGGCGTGCGTGGAACGATCTATGAAGGCCGAGCCGAACCAAATCGAACCATCCTCAATGTGCTGGAAGGCGCGGTGCGGGTCCGCACCACGGGCGGCGGAGGCTGTAATCTTTCCGCCGGACAATCGGCGGTCATCACCGCCTCAAACTGCTCGCCGGCGGCCGGCTTCGCTCCAAACTCCCAGATTTTTGCGGAACATTGCGCCAGGAGCCCGGCGCTGTGCTCGAAGGAAGAATATTCGCAGCTGCAGCCGCCGCAGGAGAACGGGCAAGGCTTCCTCGGCGGGGATTATGCCGGAATGATCCTCATGCCTGCTGCGGGGATCGGCGGCGGAATCGGCGCATGGCTCGGCAGCCGGCCGCAGCATTCCGGGGGTTTGTCTAATTTCCTGCCGCCGCTCACGCCTGCTAGCCCGTGATCTTGATTTCGGCAGCGGAGGAGCCGCCGATCGCGAAGACGGCGGTGGCAAAGTTTCAATGGCGCTGAGAGCCGCGGGGAAGAACGCCCGCAATTTTTTCGAAAAACGCGTGGAATTTCAATAAGCGCTTCTAAAACAATGGCGGAGAGGGAGGGATTCGAACCCCCGATACAGTTGCCCGTATGCCGCATTTCGAGTGCGGTGCTTTCAACCACTCAGCCACCTCTCCGCAGCCATGGGCTGCCGCAGATAGCATGCGCCGGAACTGAGGATCAAGTCGACAGCGCTTCTTCTCAAGCGCGACGCAAGGCTCAAGACATCGGCTGCGATCATATCATTTCAATCTAGAACGTGCGCGGCGCGCCGCGCGCCAAATCTATCCACCGCAAAATATATACATAGATTGACACTCTAAAGAACCGGCGTCACATTCTCGTCATGGGCGCGACTCGCATTTTCAAATCCGGCAATAGTCTCGCGGTCAGGTTGCCGCGCGGAATCGCTTTCGACGAGGGCGCCGAGGTCGTCGTGCGGCGGCAGGGCGAAAGCCTTGTGGTGACGCCGCTGCGGCTGGACATGGCGCAGCTCGTGGCGCGGCTCAAGGCCGCGCCGCCCACGGTCGCCCTGTCGCGTCCCGAGTTCAAGCCGCCCAAGCGGCTTTTTGAGCCGCGCTGACGCCATGGCCCGCTATCTCATCGACACCAATATCGTCATGGCCGCGGCGCTCGGCCTGCCCGGCGTGCTCGACCGCCTCTCGGCGCTCGAAATCGGCGATGTGGCGATTTCGGCGATCAGCCTCGCGGAGACGCTGGGCGGCGCGGGCGGCGCTGAAAATGACGGACGACTCGCCGAGAACATCGCGCTCATCGCCGAAAATATCGACGTGCTGCCTTTCGATCGCGGCGCCGCGGACGCCTATGGCGCGCTGCTTCGCAAAGTCGACCACAAGCGCCGCCGAACGCTCGACCGGATGATCGCCGCCCAGGCGCTCGACCTCGGCCTGACGCTGGTCGCGGCCAACACCGACGATTTCGACGACATCCCCGGCCTGACCATCGAGAAATGGGCCTAGAGCGCGCTGCGAAAAAGTGGGAACCGGTTTTTCGCGTGGAGCGCGCTCTAAACTTTTGGAATCGATCACGTTATCTGCATTTGGGCGATTCCGCCCAAATGCAGCGTGATCTAGGGCCCGCTACTCGACGTCCTCGACCTTCTCCGGACCGCCGCCGTATATACGCTGGGCCAGCGAGGCCTGCATGAAGTCGTCGAGTTCGCCGTCGAGGACTTCCGACGGCGTTCCCGAAGTGAAGCCGGTGCGCAGATCCTTCACCAGCTGATAGGGCTGCAGCACATAGCTGCGGATCTGATGGCCCCAGCCGATCTCGGTCTTTGAGGCCGCGGCCTTGTTGGCCTCGGCCTCGCGCATTTCGAGCTCGCGTTCATAGAGCCTTGCGCGCAGCATGTTCCAGGCGGTGGCGCGGTTCTTGTGCTGCGAGCGCTCGGCCTGACAGGCGACGACGATGCCGGTCGGCAGATGGGTGATGCGGATCGCCGAATCGGTGGTGTTGACGTGCTGGCCGCCGGCGCCTGACGATCTATACGTGTCTATACGACAATCCGACTCATTGATGTTGACTTCGATACGGTCGTCGACCACCGGATAGACCCAGACCGAGGCGAAGCTCGTATGGCGGCGCGCGTTCGAATCGAAGGGCGAGATGCGCACCAGGCGATGCACGCCCGATTCGGTCTTCGCCCAGCCATGGGCGTTATGGCCCTTGACGAGCAGCGTGCCGGACTTGATGCCGGCCTCTTCGCCCGGCGTCTCCTCGATCACCTCGACCTTGAATTTATGCCGCTCGCCCCAACGGGCGTACATGCGAAACAGCATGCGCGCCCAATCCTGGCTCTCGGTGCCGCCGGCGCCCGAATGAACCTCGATGAAAGTGTCGTTGGCGTCGGCCTCGCCGGAAAACAGCGCCTCGATCTGGCGGGCGCGGGCCGTCTTGAGGATCGCTTTCAGCGCTTCGACGCCTTCTTTTTCGGTCGCCGCGTCGCCTTCCGACTCGCCGAGCTCGACGAGGGTCAGGGCGTCGTCAAGCTCGCGCGCGAGGCTCGATAGCCCCCCCATCTGCTCTTCGAGCTGGGTGCGCTCGCGCATCAGCTTCTGCGCGGCTTCGGGATCGTTCCAGAGCGCGGGGTCTTCCGCCCGGACGTTCAGTTCGGCGAGGCGCCGCTGCGACGTATCGACGTCAAAGATGCCTCCTCAGCAGCCCGATGGACTGCTCGATGTCGGCTTTCAGCGCAAGCGGTTCGGCGCGCATGATCTTTCCAATTGCGGATGTGCAAAGCGGCCTCGCCGCGTTCGGCGCGGAAATTAGGCGGCGCGCGCGCGGCTGTAAACCCCGCAACTCACACCGCTAACCTCAATAGCTCCTGTCCGCCGGCCGATCGCGTCGCTCCCGCGCGGCCGGCTTCTTGTCTTCGCTCTCGGGCGTACCGGCGAGACCCCAGCGACGCATTAGAAAAAGCGCCGTCGCCGAGGCGAGCAGGCAAAGAATTGTCGCGTAGAGCGTGCCGTTTTCGTCTTCCGCAAACAGCAGGTTCTTGGTGTTCATGCCAAAATAGCCGGTGACGAAGGTCGCCGGCAGCAGCAGCATCGTCGTGAAGGTCAACACATAGAGCCGATCGTTGGTCTCGAGACTCAGCAGATCGTTGAGTTCGTCCTGCAGGAGGCGGGCGCGCTCCTGAAGGCTCGTCACATCCTGGGTCAGGGCGCCGGCGTGTTGAACGAGTCGCGCGGCGGCCTCGCGCAAATCGTCGTCCCGCTGCTCGCCGAGCTCCTCCTCAATTGTTTCCAGTCGCGCCACGGTCGTCGACAGGCCGCTGATCTGGCGCGAAAGGCGCACCGCGTCGCGGCGCGCGGCGCTGAGCGCCGGCCGCGCCAGGCGGCCGCGCTGATCGATGATGCGGTCTTCGACGCGATCGAAGGCCGCGCCAAGCTCGGCGGCTTTCCGCGCCAGCCCGTCGATCAGCGCATGCGTGAGAAGTTCGAAGAGATCGATCGGCGACGCAAGGCAAGCGCCGCGATCGACGGCGATGCGCGTCTGCTCGACGCTATCCATCGGCAGGCGCCGCGCGCTGATGAAGAAGCTCGCGCCCGAGGCGAAGCGGACATAATCGGTGCGCGACGTCGGACCGCCGAGATCGCGCTCGTAATCGAGCAGCGCGCCGCTGACGATTCCTTCCGAATATTCGAGATGCTGGTGGTCGACCGGATCGCACAGCGAATCGCGCGCGTCTTCGGGAAGCGCCTCGATCCGCGCCAGCAGCGGGCGCGAGCGCACGTCGGCGAGATCCATGTGCAGCCATAAGAATCCCTCGCGCGGCGCGCCGATCGTATCGAAATCCTCGGCCGTTCCCGGCGCGGCTTCGCCGTTCGCGCCGAACCGCACGAACCAAAGACACCCGGGAATGTCGGCGCGCGGCGTTTGTGCGAGGCGGTATGGGATCATAGCTGGCTCACGGAGAGGCGCGAAAACAGAGCCCGGCGAATTATAACAGGCTTACGACAGGCGCGGCGTCAATCCTCGGACAGCCGGGTCTTGCCCGGCCCATGCGGCTCGACGAGCGCGCCGAAATCATGCGGCTCCTTGCGGGCGCGCCTGAGCGCCGCATCGAGAAATTCGGTAAAGGCGTCGATGTCGCGCGCCTCGGTGCGGTGGTTGATGATCGCGGCGCGGATCGCCGGAATCCCGTCGAGGATGGTCAGCGAGGGCGCCGCCTCGCCGCGCTCATGGAGCTCCATGACGATTTCGCGGGCGAGCGAACCGTCGTCATCGTCCTTGACGCCGAAACAGACGATATTGAGCGTCACCGGCGCGCGCAGCACGAAGGCGTCCGACTGGGCGATCCAGGATTCGAGACGCTTCGCCATGACGCAGGTCTGCTCGATACATTGGCCGAGCCGCTTGGCGCCAAAGGTTTCGATGGTGAACCAGGTCTTGAGCGCCCGAAAGCCGCGCGAAAGATCGGGTCCGAGATCGCACGGCCAGGCGTCGCCCGCCGCCAGGCCGCGCGGCGCGCGCGTCAGATAGGCGGCGTTGGCGGCGAAGGCGCGCTTATGGGCCTCGGGATCGCGCACCAGAAAGAATCCGGCGTCGTAAGGGACGTGCAGCCATTTATGGAAGTCGAAGGCGACGCTGTCGGCGCGCTCCAGCCCCTTGACCATCGGCTTCAGCGCCGGCGACAGAGCGGCGAGCGCGCCGAAGGCGCCGTCGACGTGGAACCACATGTCCTCGCTGTGCGCCACGTCGGCGAGCCGGTCGAGCGGGTCGATCGCGCCGGTGTCGACCGTCCCCGCCGTGCCGACGATCAGAAAGGGCCTGAAGCCCGCCGCCCGGTCGGCGGCGATGGCGCGGCGCAGATCGCGCACTTTCATCGCCCGGCGCTCGTCCGAGGGAATGAGGCGCAGATGGCGCGCGCCGAGCCCCGCCAGCTCCATCGCCTGGCGCACGCAATTATGCGCTTCCCGCGAGGCATAGGCGATGAGCTGACCCGATTGCGCGCAGAGTCCGTTGAGCCGCACGTCCTTGTCGCCATAGGCCTGATCGCGCGCGACGAGCAGGCACAGGAAATTGGCGATCGAGGTGCCGGTAACGAAAATGCCGCTGGCGTCCGCCGGAAAGCCGAAGGCCTGCGCCACCCAGGCGGCGATCTGGCGCTCGACGTCGATGGCGATGTGGTTGCGTCCGCCGCAGTTCGAATTCATGCCGGCGGCGAGCATTTCCGCGATCATGCCGGCCGGCGTGCCGGCGCCCTGCGCCCAGCCCATGAACATCGGATGGGTGTTGCCGGTCGCGAAGGGCTTGATGTAGCGGTCGAAATCCTCCAGCACGGCGGAGAACTCACGCCCTTCCTGGGGCAGTTCGCGTTTGAATCGCGCCTGCGCCTCCTCGCTCGGCGCCGTCCAGACCGGGCGCTGGCGCAAATCGCGCAGATGCTCAAGCATCATGTCGAGGGCGCGATGGCTCTCGACGCGAAATTCGTCCCAGTCTTCGGGATCGAGATTGACCGGCATGTCCACAGCCTCGCGCGCCGGCGGCTCAGCGGAGACGCAACGACGGTTGCGAAGGATCGCGCGAAGGCGTTTCACGCTCCTGCAAATAGCCGGGTTTCCCCGTCTGGCGCAACCTCATCTATTTTCCGATGCTTACGGCCACGGACCCGACGTGCTCGACCACGCCTTCCGCGCGGTCGCCTGCAAGAAGCGGTCCGACTCCCGACGGCGTGCCGGTAAAGATCAGGTCGCCGGGCGCAAGCGCGACGTTACGGGAAAGCGCCGCGATGATTTCGGCAACGCTCCAGATGAGATCGCCAAGATCGCCCTCCTGTCGAAGCGCGCCATTGACCGAGAGCGCGATGCGGCCGCGCGCCGGATGGCCGATTTCGGCGACGGGGCGGATGGCGCCGATCGGCGCGGAATGGTCGAAGCCCTTCGACATGTCCCAGGGGCGGCCGGCGTTGCGCGCCGCCGTTTGGAGGTCGCGCCGGGTCAGGTCGATCCCCGCAGCATAGCCGAAGACGCAGTCGAGCGCCTTCTCGACAGGGATTTCAGCGCCGCCACGGGAGAGCGCCGCGACCAGTTCGATCTCGTGGTGGAGATCGCTCGTCAGAGTCGGGTAGGGAATCGACGCGCCGCTCTCGACCACGGCGTCGGCGGGCTTGGCGAAAAACACCGGCGGCTCTCCGCCCTTCGCCGGCTCTTTTCCCATTTCGCGCGCGTGCGCGGCGTAATTCAGCGCGATGCAGAAGATCCGCCGCACGGGAAATCGCCTTACGTCCTGCGCAACGGCGACGCTTGGGCAGGGCGGCGGCGGGAAAAGGAATTCAGCGGACATGTCTTTGCTTCCGCCTCCCGGTCAATCGAAATCGGCGGGATCGAAGCTGCGCAGCGTTCCGCAGAATTCGCAGGTGACGCCGATGCGGCCGTCGTCGCCGATCATGTCGGCGCGCTCCTGCGGCGAGAAGCTTCTCAAGAGCTTGTCGATGCGCTCATGCGAACAGCGGCAGAATTCCTCGAGCGCCCGTTCGGCGAAAACCTTGACGCCCCGCTCATGGAACAGGCGATAGAGCAATCGTTCGCTCGACAGCGCCGGATCGACGAGTTCGTGGTCTTCGACAGTCGCGGCCAGCGCCTGGCCCTCGGTCCAGTGATCATTGTCGTCTTCCGACAGATCATCCTCGCCCTCGGGCGCATCGCCCGGCGGAAGGTCGCGGGCGCGGGCGCCGCCGGGCGGCAAATATTGCAGGAGCAGCCCGCCGGCGCGCCAGCTGCGGCCCTGTGGGGTGAGGCTTTCCGCGACAGCCAGTCTGACGAGAGACGGAATCTGCTCCGACTGCCGGAAATAGAGATGCGCCGCCTCGGCGAGGCTCTCGCCCTCAAGCGGCACGACGCCCTGGTAGCGCGCGGCGTCCTCCTCACGCTCGATGGTCAGCGCCAGATGACCGCGCCCAAGCAGCGCCGCCGGCGCGGCGTCGCGGATTGCGGCGACCCGCTCGGCGTCGAAACGGGCGAAGCCCCGCAGCCTTCCCGGCGCGTCATAGTCGACGACGAGCATGTCGACCGGGCCGTCGCTGCGCGTCTGCAGCTGAAAGCGTCCGTGCGATTCCAGAATCGAGCCGAGAAGCGCGGCAAGCGCCACCGCCTCGCCGAGCAGGCGCGCGACCTGCGGCGGATAGGCATAATGATTGAGGATGGAATCGACGATGGGGCCGAGCCGCACGACTCGGCCGCGCAGATCGAGCGCTTCGACGGCGAAGGGCAAGACCCGATCGTCCTGGGAATGACGCGCAACCGGCCGGCTCGGGGCCGGGTCGCCGCCTTGCGGCATCAGACCTGCCCCGGCGCCAGACACCAGCACAGCACGCCCTTCTGGGCGTGAAGGCGGTTCTCGGCTTCGTCGAAGACGACCGACTGCGGCCCGTCGATCACTTCCGCGGCGACTTCCTCGCCGCGATGCGCCGGCAGACAATGCATGAAAAGCGCATGTTTCGCCGCCGCGCCCATCAGTTTGACGTCGACCTGATAGGGCGCGAGCGCGGCGCGGCGCGCGTCCTCGTCGGCGTCGCCCATCGATACCCAGCAATCGGTGATTACGGCGTCGACGCCCGCGACCGCTTCATAGGCGTCGCGCGTCAGATTCATATTCGCGCCATTGGCCTTCGCCCAGGCGACGAGTTCGTCCGATGGCGCAAAATCCTTCGGCGTCGCGACATTGATGGAAAAGCCCAGCCGGCCGGCCGCATGCACCCAGCTTGTCAGCACGTTATTGGCGTCGCCGCTCCAGGCGACCGTGCGCCCTTCGATCGGACCCAGATGCTCCTCGAAGGTCATGACGTCGGCCATCACCTGACAGGGATGCGACTGTTTGGTCAGCCCGTTAATGACCGGCAGATCGCCGTAGCGCGCCAGCTCCATGAGATCGGGATGCGAGAGAATGCGCACCATCACGGCGTCGAGAAATCGCGCCAGAACGCGCGCCGTATCGGCGATGGTCTCGCCGCGGCCCAACTGCATTTCGGCCCCGGTCAGCATGATCGTCTCGCCGCCGAGTTCGCGCATCGCAATATCGAAGGAGACGCGCGTGCGGGTCGACGGCTTATCGAACACCATGCCGAGATATTTGCCGGCGAGCGGCCGTTCGGTCGGCTCTACGCCTTTGACGCGGCGCGCCTTGAGCGATTTGGCGAGATCGAGAATGCGGCGCAGCTCATCGCCGGAATGATCGGAGAGATCGAGAAAGCTGCGCGGCCGCGTCAGCGAATGGGCGGTCATCACGCTGCTCCGAGCTTTGCGGCCGGCGCGGCGAGCCGGGCGCATGCCGCAGTGAGACGCGAGGCCGCCGCGGCGATCTCGCTTTCGTCGATGACGAGCGGCGGCAGGAGGCGCACGACATTGTCCCCGGCGAGCACCGTCAACAGGCCTTCGGCGCGGGCGGCGGCGGCGAAATCGGCGTTGGGAATTTTCGTCTTGAGGCCGAACATCAGCCCTTCGCCGCGAATCTCTTCGATCAGCGCCGGATAGCGGTCCTCGAGTTCCGCAAGCCGCTGGCGCAGCAGCGCGCCAAGACGCGCGACGCGCGCCAGGAAGCCATCCGCGAGCACGACGTCGAGCACGGCGCCGCCGACCGCCGTCGCCAGCGGGTTGCCGCCGAATGTCGAGCCATGCGCGCCAAGCGTCATGCCCTTGGCCGCCTCGCGCGTCGCGAGACAGGCGCCGAGCGGAAAGCCGCCGCCGAGCCCCTTGGCGAGCGCCGCGATGTCGGGCGCGACGCCGGCGTATTCGCAGGCGAGAAACTTGCCGGTGCGGCCGACGCCGCACTGCACTTCGTCGACAATGAGCAGCAGGCCGCGCGCGTCGCAAAGCGCCCGCAACCGCGCGAGGAACGACGGCGAAAAAACGCGCAGCCCGCCTTCTCCTTGAATCGGTTCGAGCAGCACGCCCGCCGTTTCTTGCGTGACAGCCGCCTCGACGGCGTCGTAGTCCCCAAAGGGAACCTGATCGAAGCCCTCGACGGGCGGTCCGAAGCCGTCGAGATATTTTTTGTTGCCGCCGGCGGCGATGGTCGCCAGCGTGCGGCCATGGAAGGCGCCTTCGAAAGTGATCAGGCGATAGCGTTCCGGCTGTCCATTGACCGCGTGGAACTTGCGCGCGGTCTTGATCGCGCATTCCACGGCCTCGGCGCCGGAATTGGTGAAAAAGACCCGATCGGCGAATGTGGCGGCGCAGAGCCGCTCGGCGAGGCGCTCGGCTTGAGGGATGCGGAACAGATTGGAGACGTGCCAGGGCGCGTCGGCCGCGCCTTTCAACGTCTCGACGAGATGCGGATGATTATGGCCGAGCGATAGCACGGCGACGCCCGCGCTGAAGTCGAGATAGCGGTCGCCGTTGTCAGCGATCAACCACGCGCCGTCTCCATGTTTGAAGGAGAGATCGGCCCGCGGATAGGTCGGATAAAGCGCAGACGTCAATAGCCCTGCTCCATGCCCCTGTCGCCGGCTTCAGGCCGGAGGAAGCTTAAAAAAACAAAGCGCCGCCCTGTTGAGGGCGGCAGTTCGCTGGGGATTTTAAGCGCGCCGCCCTACGCGGTCAAATCCATGACGCCGCAGGATCATTGGCGTCGCGCCGCCGCGCGAGGGTGAGTCTTTCGGGCAACAGTCTTTGTGAAAGGCTGTTGAGAACGCCAGCGCGCGCTTGCCAGCGCGACTCGCGCGTGATTCAAAGTAAACAGAAAGTTTCTAGTCGGCGCCCGCGTCGTTTGTTCGGGCGCGTTCTCTCGAGTGTTGATGCGCGTCACATCGCCGCTGGGCTTCAGGCCTGCGCTGCGGCCGGAGGCAGACTCCGATCCGCGCTCGACCCGAAAGAATGGAGAAGCCTAATGTCATGGACCGACGAACGCGTCGAACTGCTCCGCAAGCTTTGGAGCGACGGGCTGAGCGCCAGCCAAGTGGCGGCCGAACTCGGACCGGGCATCACGCGCAACGCCGTCATCGGCAAAATCCACCGGCTCGGGCTCGCCGAGCGCGCCAAGACAGTCAGCGCGCAGCGGCCGCGGGTCGCCAAGGCGCCGCGTCAAACACAGCCGCGCATGAACGGCGCCGCCTCGCACGGCAACCTCGCCCTTGCTTTCGCGCCGCACGCGCTCACGGCGCCGCGGCATGCGCCCGAAGAAGAAGTGGTGATCCCGATGTCGGAGCGCGTCACGCTCATGGAGCTGCGCGAATCCATGTGCCGATGGCCGATGGGCGATCCCACATCTGCGGAATTCCGCTTCTGCGGCTGCAAGTCAAGCGGCGGCGGGCCGTATTGCGCTTATCATGCGCGCGTCGCCTATCAGCCGGCCCAGGATCGCCGCCGCGCGCGCGATCAGCTCAGGACGCAGCGCTACGCGTGAGCCGTGACGGCGGTCATTCGTGACCGAAGGTCTCGTCGAAGGAATAGCCGGCGCCGCGCACCGTGCGGATCGGATCCTTCTCGCGCCCGCGGATCATGGCCTTGCGCAGCCGTCCGACATGAACGTCGACCGTGCGTTCGTCGATTTCCGCCGACATGCCCCAAACGCTGTCGAGCAGCTGCGCCCGCGTGAACACGCGCCCCGGCTTCTCCATGAAATATTCGAGCAGCCGGAACTCGGTCGGTCCGAGGTGAATCTCGCGCCCCGAGCGCCGCACCCGACGGGTGTCGCGATCGAGATCGATGTCGCCGAGAGTGAGCCGCGAGGCGACGCGCTCGGGCCGCGCCCGGCGCAGCAGCGCGCGCACCCGCGCCATCAACTCTGGCGTCGAAAACGGCTTGACGACATAATCGTCGGCGCCGACCGAAAGGCCGCGCACGCGCTCGCCTTCCTCGCCGCGCGCGGTCAGCATGATCACCGGCATGTCCTTGGCGCTGTCGCGCGCGCGTAGACGCCGGCAGATTTCGAGTCCGGAAACGCCCGGCAGCATCCAGTCGAGAATGACGAGATCGGGCGGCGACTCCGCGAGCCGCAGCTCGGCTTCGTCGCCATTGTCGACATGCTCGACCTGATAGCCCTCGGCTTCGAGATTATAGACGAGCAGCGTCGCGAGCGACGTCTCGTCCTCGACGACGAGGATTCGCGGCGCGCGATCGCTTTTCACGCTCCGCTGTACGACGGCCGCCACTTCGTTCATTGCGCCGCCTCATCCTTAACGCCGAAGTCGGCGGCGCGCGACTTCGGCCGCTCGATGGGCATCGCTTCGCCCGTAACGAGATAAATGACCGTTTCCGAAATGTTGGTGGTGTGATCGCCGATCCGCTCCAGATTCTTCGAGCAGAACAGGAGATGCGTGCAGAAGGAAATGTTGCGCGGATCCTCCATCATGAAAGTGAGAAGATCGCGAAAGACGGAATCCTCCAGCGCGTCGAGATCGGAATCGTTCTGCCAAACCGCGTGGGCGCGCTCGGTGTCGCGCAAGGCATAGGCGTCGAGTGCGTCCTTGAGCTGCATCGCGGCGACTTCATGCATCGACTTGAGGCCGACGATGGCGCGCGGGACGCGGGCTTCCGAAACGATCTTGAGCGTCCGGTTGGCGATGTTCTTGGCGAGATCGCCGACGCGCTCGATGTCGCCGGAGATGCGGATCGCGGCGATGCATTCGCGCAGATCGACCGCGAGCGGCTGTCTGCGCGCAATGGTGAGAATGGCGGTCTCCTCGATTTCGCGTTGCAGCGCGTCGAGCCGCGGATCGCTGGAGACGACGCGGTGCGCGAGGTCGACGTCGAAGCTCGACAGGGCGTCCATCGCCTCCGCCAGCATTTTTTCGGCGACGCCGCCCATTTCGGCAATACGGCGTCCAAGGGATTCAAGATCCCGGTCATAGGATTTGACAATGTGATCGCTCATGTGCGCCGTCCTTGAATCGCTGTTAGCCGAAACGGCCGGTGATATAGTCGAGCGTTCGCTTCTCTTTCGGCTTGTTGAACACGTCGTCCGTCTCGCCGAACTCGACGAGTTCGCCCAGATACATGAAGGCGGTATAATCGGAAACGCGAACCGCCTGTTGCATATTGTGCGTGACGATCGCGATCGTGTAGCGGTTGGTGAGTTCGTCGATCAGCTCCTCGACCTTCGCCGTCGAGATCGGATCGAGCGCGGAACAGGGCTCGTCGAACAGGATCACTTCCGGCTGCACGGCGACGCTGCGCGCAATGCAGAGGCGCTGTTGCTGCCCGCCCGAAAGACCGAGGCCGCTCGTCTGGAGCTTATCCTTGACTTCGTCCCAAAGCGCGGCGCCGCGCAGCGCCGTTTCGACGCGCTCGTCGAGATCGGCCCGCGGAAGTTTTTCGTAGAGCCGAATCCCGAAAGCGATATTCTCGTAGATCGACATCGGGAAGGGCGTCGGCTTCTGGAAAATCATGCCGACGCGCGAGCGCAGCGCGTTGATGTCGATCGCCGGGTCGAGAATGTTCTCGCCGTCAAGCAGAACTTCTCCCACGGCGCGTTGTCCCGGATAGAGGTCGTACATGCGGTTCAGCACCCGCAGCAACGTCGACTTGCCGCAGCCCGATGGACCGATGAAGGACGTCACCTTGTTGGCGTAGAGCGGGAGGCTGACGTTCTTGAGCGAACGGTCTCCGCTCCCATAGTAAAAATCGAGACTACGCACCGTGACTTTTGTATGCGGTTCTTTCGGGGCTTGGGCGGTGGCGTTCATTTAGATTTCCTCCGGCCGGCGCTCAGCGTGCGCGCGGCAATCGACAGGGCGAGAACTGCGATGGTGATGAGGAGCGCGCCGGTCCAGGCGAGTTGCTGCCAGTCCTTGTAAGGCGACAGCGCGAACTGGAAGATGACCACCGGCAGGCTCGCCATCGGCGCGGCGAGATCGGTGCTCCAGAACTGGTTGTTGAGCGCCGTGAACAGAAGGGGCGCCGTCTCGCCCGAAACTCGCGCCACGGCCAGCAGCACGCCGGTGATCAGCCCCGCCTTGGCGGCCCGATAGGCGACCTGACCGACGACATGGGCGCGTGGCGCGCCGAGCGCCGAAGCCGCTTCTCGCATCGATCCCGGCACGAGCAGCAGCATGTCCTCCGTCGTTCGCACGACGACGGGCACGACGAGCAGCGCAAGGGCCACCGCGCCCGATATCGCCGAAAAGTGTCCCATCGGATGCACGAGCATCGTGTACACGAACAGGCCGATGACGATCGACGGCGCGCTGAGCAGGATGTCGTTGATGAAACGCACGATCATTGTGAGCTTCGTATAGCGGCCGTATTCGGCCATGTAGGTTCCGGCCAGCATGCCGAGCGGCGTGCCGACGGCGACGCCGATGATGGTCATGATCAGCGAGCCGGCGATGGCGTTGAGAAGTCCGCCGGCGCTGCCGGGGGGCGGCGTCATCTCGGTAAAGACAGCGGGAGATAGTCCTCGCACGCCTTCGTATAGAAGCGCGATTAGGATCACGAACAGCCACGCCAGCCCGAATATGGCCGCGACCCAGCAGAGCGTCGTCGCGATGGAATTGGCGGCGCGTCGAGTTGCGTAAAGTGACATGAGCGTCTCCCTTACGCTGATTTCTGCTCGATGCGCATCAGCATATAACGCGCGATCGCAAGGACGACGAAGGTGATGAGGAAGAGGATGAGCCCCAGTTCGATCAGGGCCGACGTATAGAGATCGCCGACCGCCTCGGTGAACTCATTGGCGATGGTCGCCGAAATCGTCGTTCCGGGCGCAAGCAGAGACCCGGAAATCTTATGCGCGTTGCCGATGACGAAAGTCACCGCCATCGTTTCGCCGAGCGCCCGACCGAGCCCGAGCATGACGCCGCCGATCACGCCGACGCGCGTATACGGCATCACCACATAGCGCATCACTTCCCAAGTCGTGCAGCCGATTCCCGACGCCGCTTCCTTCAACACTGGCGGCACCGTCTCGAAAACGTCGCGGGAGATCGACGCGACGAAGGGCAGCACCATGATCGCGAGAATGAAGCCCGCCGTCAGCATGCCGATGCCGTAGGGCGGACCCGCGAAGAGCATCGAGAACACCGGAATGTCGCCGAAGGCCGCGATCAGCGCCGGCTGCACATGCGACTGGAGAAACGGCGCCAGCACGAAGAGGCCCCAAATGCCGTAGATGATCGACGGGATGCCGGCCAGAAGTTCGATCGCCGTGCCGATCGGCCGGCGCAGGACATAGGGGCAAAGCTCGGTGAGGAAGACCGCGATGCCGAGCCCGACGGGAACGGCGATCAGCATGGCGATGGCCGAAGTGATGATCGTGCCGTAGATCGCCGGAGCCGCGCCGAAATTCTCGGTAACCGGATTCCACGACTGCGAGACCAAGAAGCCGAAGCCGAAGGCCCGCATCGCCGGCAACGAGCCATAGACAAGCGAAACGATGACGCCGCCCAGGATCACCAGAACGATCACGGCCGCGGCGCGCGTGGCTTGACGGAAAATGCGGTCGACCAGCGCCAGCCGACCCAGAACGCGCGTTCGATCGGCCGCGACCGATGGCGACGCTGCTTGCTGCAGGACTACTTCCGACATGGTTGAACCCGCCTCCTGGCCGGCGCCGTTCGCGTCGCGCCGGTTTGGTTCGATCGAGAACATTTGATCAACTCCCGGCGCCGCGCTTTCGGCGAACCGCCGCGCATTCTACCGACGGCCGCTCCAAGCGGCCGTCGAGGTTCTTGAAGCCAAACCGGGCAGCTCTAGCCTTCGTCAATGAGACAACGGCTTGCCGTCTGTTCCCTTAACATTGGTCCAGCTTTTCTTGATGAGTTCGACGACCGGTTTCGGCATCGGAATGTAGTCGAGTTCTTCGGCCATTTTGCCGCCATGCGCGAAGGCCCAAGTGAAGAATTTGAGCGCCTCGGCCGCAGCGGCGTCGTCCTTTGGCTCTTTAGGGAGCAGGATAAAGGTCGCCGCCGTGATCGGCCAGGCTTTTGCGCCAGGCTCATTGGTCAGGATTTCGTAAAAGCCCTCGGCGTGGGCCCAGTCGGCCCCGGCGGCGGCGGCCTGGAACGAGTCCATGCTGGGCGCGATCACTTTGCCGTCCTTATTGAGCATCTTGGTGTGTGTCATCTTGTTCTGCTTGGCGTAGGCATATTCGACATAGCCGATCGCGCCCTTGGTGTTGGCGACGTTGTTGGCGACGCCTTCATTGCCCTTCGCGCCGATGCCGACCGGCCATTCGACCGAAGTGTTCTCGCCAACCTTCGACTTCCAGTCGGGCGAAACCTTCGACAGATAATTGGTGAAGTTAAAGGTCGTTCCCGACCCGTCCGAACGATGAACCACGACAATCGAAGCCGAAGGAAGCTTCGCCTTCGGGTTGAGCTTCTTGATCGCCGCGTCGTCCCATTTGGTGATTTCGCCGAGGAAAATCTTGGCGAGCGTGTCGCCGTCGAGCGTGAGCTCGCCGCCGGCGACGCCCTCGAGATTGACGACCGGCACGATGGCGCCGATGACCTGCGGCCATTGAATAAGGCTCGCGGCCTGCAAATCGTCAACCTTGAGCGGCTGGTCGGAGGCGCCAAATGTAACAGTGCGCGCCTTAACCTGTTTGATGCCGCCGCCGGAGCCGATCGACTGGTAGTTGAGGCCGCTACCCGTTTCCTTCTTATATGCTTCGGCCCATTTGGCGTAGATCGGATAGGGGAAGGTGGCGCCGGCGCCGGAAATGTCCAGCGCGCTCGCCGCGCCAGCCATGACGGCGAGTGCCAGCGCTGCGCCCGCGCCGCGCTTGAAAATCGTCGAGATCATTTGAAGGTCTCTTTTGCTCGAGAACAGGTTTGCGATGCGCCCCGCGTCACCGCGCGCCAGAACCTATCGGGCCGACAATAGGTTTTTGTGACAGAAAGATTACAGTATCATGACAATAGTATTACTTTAATATCATATATTTAAACGAATCACACCACCTCGCTTCCCGGCAAAATGACGCGAAACAACGTCCCTTCGCCGAGCGCGGACTCGATCGCCAGCCGACCGCGGTGGCGCAGCACGATATGTTTGACGATGGCGAGCCCCAGACCGGTGCCGCCCTTGGCGCGGCTCTTGCCCGCATCGACGCGATAGAAGCGCTCGGTCAGTCGCGGGATATGCTCCGGCGCGACTCCGGGACCGTAATCGCGCACCGACAGGACGACGAGCGCGCCCTTACGCACGAGCGATATGTCGATAGGCTTGCAGGCGCCGTGCTCGGCGCAGCCATATTTCAACGCGTTTTCGACGAGATTCTCGATGACGCGGGCAAGCTCGTCGCGGTCGCCCGGGGCGACGACGTTCGGCTGAAGATCGAGATTGATCGCGACGCCCCTGTCCTCGGCCATTTGCGACAGCGTATCGACGATATGGGCGACGAGCAGCGTCAGATCGACAGGCGTCGCCGGCCGAAGATGCATGTGCTGCTCGATGCGCGACAGCGACAGAAGATCGTCGACCAGCCGCGCCATCCGCTGCGCCTGCTCGCGCATGATGGCGAGGAATTTGCCGCGGGTTTCGACGTCCTCGCGCGCCGGACCCTGCAGCGTCTCGACAAAGCCGAGCAGCGAGGCGAGCGGCGTGCGCAGCTCATGGCTGGCGTTCGCCACGAAGTCGACGCGCATGCGCTCGACGCGCCGGGATTCGGTGAGATCGCGCAGGCTCACCATGGCGGCTGGCTCGAAGCCTTCGATCTGCATCGGCGCGATATGGGCCTCGAACCAGCATTCCACCGGCAGGCGCTCGACCCAGACGGTTTTCTCGGCCTCGCCGCCGGAAAGCACCCGGGCGACGGCGTCGAGCATGTCGGGAGAACGAAGACCGCGGGAAAGCGGTTCATTCAGCCTAATTGCGGGCGAGAGACTCTGCGCCGCGGCGTTTACCGCGACGACATGGGTTTCGGAGTCGATGACGAAAATCGGCTCCGGAAGCGCATTGATCACCGGCGCCAGGAGAGCCATCGCCTGATCGCGCCATTTGCGCGGCAGGGTCATGGCGACTGTCCCGGCGCCGTTCAATTCGAGCGCTCCTCCAAAATACGCGCGATCGCCTCGCGCAAGGTCGTCCAGCGGCGCGCGCCTTCGTCAGCGCCCAGAAGCGCAAGCGCGACCACGAACGGGATAAGGTAATAGACCATGCGAAACAGAAGCAGCGAGGCCAGAAGACTTTCCTGCGAAGCCGCGGGAATGGCGTGCAGCATGGTCGCTTCAAAGACGCCGATGCCTCCGGGCGCATGGCTGATCACGCCGAGAATGCAGGCGACGATATAGACCGCGACGAATGGCACGAAGTCCAACGGCACGTCGGCGGGAAGCAGCACATAGAGCGCGCCCGCGGCGCAGCATAAATCGGCGACGCCAAGCGTAAACTGCGCCGCGGTCGGGACGAAGCCGGGCAAATCAAGCGCGTGGCCGCGAAGCGTGATTCTGCGGCGCTCGAATGTCACCCAGGCGAAATAAAAGAGCACGCCGCCAAGTATCAGCACGCCAGGAATGACGTGAAGAAGGGCGGGCGCGCCGTCGAGAGCGGCGAGCGCGCTCGCCCCGTAAACGAAGCCGACGCCCATCATCAGCGTCATGCCGAGCCAGAAGGTGACGCCGGCGAATATGGTGATATTGGCGACCTGCAGCGCGCTCAACGCAACGCGCGAATAGATCCAGTAACGGACCGCCGCGCTGGTGATGATCGGAAATCCCAGATTGAATGAAATGGCGTAGCTTGCAAAGGACGCGAGGGCGGATACGCGATAGGGCGCATGCGCGCGCATGTGCCACAGAGCGACAACGTCATAGCCGGTCAGGAAGAGATAGGAGAGCGCGGAGAGCGCCAGCGCGGCCAGAATTTGCGTCGCGCTGGTGGCGCGAAAGGCGTTCACCAGATCGGCGTAGCTCAGGTTCGAAAGCGTGTTGCCGAGAATGTAGGCGGCGAGCGCGAACAGGGCAAGACTGGCCGCGACGCCCAGCGCGCTCAACGCGCCTTTGGGCAGGCGGAGGCGAAGCGAGTCAAGAAATCCGGCGTGTTCTCTTGGCCTCACGACCGGCAGTCCCGGCGCGGCGCCCTGCATCAATTCATTATCCTGCTGAGTCACGCCGCCCCCGCGCCAGCCGCCGCCAGGTTCCTGGAGCCTTCACTCGACAATCCTCTCAAATCTCGTTTCGCTTGACGTTCGTGCTTTTTGTCGCTTCGCGCCTCGTCCGGTTCAATCCTTCAATCATGTCATGGCGATGACTGGCAACCGATGACTGGCGGGCGATGTCTCGAGTGAGCAGGCGACGCAAACCTTCGAGCTTCCCATCAAGCTTGGCGACGCACGCGCCGGCGTCAAGCCCCAATCGCCGTTCGAAGCGCAAATCTGGACGCGCGAGCGTCGGCGCAGACACAGCTACAAACCGCGTCTGACGGCGGCGCCGGGGTCGTTTCTGTCATTTCGCCACCCCGGGTGGTTGAAATGAATTACATGATCGCCGTTATAGGAGGCGACGGCGTTGTCGAACGTCACCGAACCGAGGCGGCGCCAAGTCGTATATCGGCGTCGGGTGAAGCCCAAGGCCCCGAACTCAGTCAATTCGTCCGTCGCATCGATATCAAACACGAGCGCGCGCTTGGGCTCCGGGTCTCCTCGATCGAATATCTGCCCGAGAATTTCGTCCCGGAAATCGAGCTCGTCGCCTTCAATTCTCGGTTGGCTCTGCGCGATCGACAATCGCATGACTCTCGGCGTTCTTGTCGGTTCGCCCTGCGGCTTGCCCAGCTCGGCGATCTGGTGCAGCTGGCGTTCGCTGTTTCTCTTGTCGACCAGAGTAAACGTTATTCCCTCGATGGCGAGGAACAACAGGCCTTTGCCACGTCGCCAGGGCGTTACGCTTGGCGCGTTGTGCAGCCGCGCATCGTTGACGTAGCGCGCGTAATCTCCGCCGATGTCTTCCTGGGTGAAGAAGCTCGCAGGCCGAAGCGACTCGAGATGGTTGGGGTCGGTCGTCGGATAAATTTTCCCCACGAGCGACAGAGACCGGACTTCCCCGCGCCGCGTCGCGTCGCAGCAGGTGGAATATCGACCGATGATCAGAGCCTTGCTGCCCTTTTTAAAATGGCCCGAGTAGCCGGAATCCTCCGTGATCTCCCACAATCCGGTCAGACATACGCCGTTTGGATGCAAGAGACGGCGGTAGCCCAACCGATCCGGCCCCCAGCGCAGGTCCGCATGCGAGTCGACCGTTCGACGCGAAGCCTGAAGGATCTGCGGACGGCGGAATTTGAGGAGGCCGCGCAGCGCGCCGGCGACGGTGGTCTTGTATTGCGGCAACGGCGGTTCGCCGGCAGCGCCCCAGACTTTCTGATAGGGATTGGCGAAAATCGCGTCGCGAACTTCCGCAAATCGAGATCCCCGGTACGTGCGGTCCTCGTCGGTGACTCCTTCGACGCCATAAAATTCCGGCTCCATGATGTCCCCCAATCTTCCTCGATCGCCAAGCCGAATACGCGCCAATCAGAGTGCGTCCCCTGATTGGCGGATTGGGCTCTCTGCGAGAAACGGAAAGCAGCAATCGCTCATCCGCTGTAACTTCATTGAGTAGTTTCGACACTGGCGCGCCCCCATTGGGTGATCCAGTTCGAACGTAGGGGCCGCCCCGTCAGCAAAAGTATTCGCGTTTTTGTCCTATTCAGTCTGCCGCAACGTATCCGGTTATAGGGAAACTCCGAGTAATATGGAGATCGGCGGTCCTGGGTGCCAATGTGCCGAAAATGTCATCGACCGCCTTGCAGCCATTCGAACTGACAGGTTTTCCGGCCGCCATTTCAATTATGGCGCCGTCAGGTTAACGGAGCAAGGCGCCATTTGAATTGGAATCGCGTCGCGCTTCAAGTTCAGACGTGAATCCTACTCGCTCTCTCTTGATGAGAGCGGAATCCACGTTTGGCGGATGTGCGACGTCGCGCTACCTTTCGCCAAGTCCCAAAATATAGCTTGCAAGCGAGTCGATCTCTTCACGCGCGAGAATGAAGTTCGGCATGTTCCGGTGCGACGAGCGCAGGAATACTTTGAGCGACAATTCCGTCGTCGACGGCATCTTCGCCACGTCAATGAAGCGGGGCGCCTTCGGATCGGGGCTCTTGGCCTCGGCGTCGAGGCCGATCGCGTGACATGACGCGCATTCGGCCTTGGCGATTTTCTCGCCGGTCGTCGGATCGGCGCTGGCGGCGATCGCCGGCGCCGCAACGAGAGCCAGAGACAGAGACAGCGCTATCCTCATTCGCTCATTCCTCGCCGTTCAGATCTTCCGGACGGGGCTGCAACATGATGTTGTAGCCGGCGTCGACGAGATGGACTTCGCCGGTGACGCCGCCCGAAAGCTCAGAGAGAAAATAGAGCGCAGAGCCGCCGATTTCATCGAGCGTGATCATTCGACGCAGCGGGCAGTGCTTTTTCTGGAACGCGCCCATCGCGCGCGCCCCCGTGATTCCGGCGCCCGCCATGGTGCGCACCGGCCCTGGCGAGAGCGCGTTGACGCGAATGCCGCGATCGCCGAAATCGGCGGCTAGATAGCGCACCGATGAATCGAGCGCGGCTTTCGCCACGCCCATGACGTTGTAGTTCGGCATGACATGGGTGCCGCCGCCGAAGCTCACCGTGAGCAGCGATCCGCCCTTCTTCATGAGAGACGCGGCGCGCCGCGCAGCTTCCGTGAAGGAGAAGCACGAAATCACCAGCGTGCGGATGAAATTTTCTCGGCTTGTGTCGGCGTAAGGCCCCTTCAATTCGCTCTTGTCGGAATAGGCGATGGAATGGACGAGAAAATCCATCTCGCCCCAGTCATATTCGAGCCGCGCGAAGACGTCGTCGACGGTCGAAATGTCCTCGACGTCGCAAGGCAGAACGAGGCTCGACCCAAGCTCCTGAGCGAGCGGCTTGACCCGCTTGCCGAGCCCTTCGCCCTGATAGGTGAAGGCGAGCGTCGCGCCATGCCGCGCCAATACGCGCGCAATGCCATAGGCGATCGAATGATCGTTGGCGACGCCCATGATGAGCCCGCGCTTACCCTGCATCAAATTGCTGGCGACCGTCATAGACAAACATTCCTCGGAAAGATGGTGCGGTCGCCGAGCATTGCAGTTGCACAGACTGCAAGCACGCGACACGCATTACGCCGTTCTTGAGAGTTGGCGCGCCGCCGCGCCAGAAATGGCAATCCTAAGTCATCAAGCGTCCGGATGCTTGAACGCCAATGTCGCATTGGTGCCGCCGAAGCCGAAGGAGTTCGACAGCACCGCGCCGAGCTTCACATTGTCGCGGCGCGCGCGCATGATCGGCATGTCGGCGAAATCCGGATCGAGCTCTTCGATATTGGCGCTTTCGCAGATGAAGCCGTTCTGCATCATCAGCAGCGAATAGATCGCCTCCTGCACGCCGGTCGCGCCGAGCGAATGGCCGGTGAGCGATTTCGTCGCGGCGATCGGCGGACATTTGTCGCCGACGCCGAACACTTCGCGCAGAGCTTCGATCTCCTTGGCGTCGCCGACCGGCGTCGCGGTGGCGTGCGGATTGATGTAGTCGATCGGGCATTTCACCGTCGCGAGCGCCTGTCTCATGCAGCGCACCGCGCCTTCGCCCGAGGGCGCGACCATGTCGTAGCCGTCGGACGTCGCGCCATAGCCGGCGACTTCGGCGTAGATTTTCGCGCCCCGCGCCTTGGCGTGTTCGAATTCTTCCAGCACCAGCACGCCGGCGCCGCCGGCGATGACGAAGCCGTCGCGATTCTTGTCATAGGCGCGCGAGGCCGTCGCCGGGCGATCATTATAGGCGGACGACATCGCGCCCATGGCGTCGAAGAGAACCGACAGCTCCCACTCCAATTCCTCGCAGCCGCCGGCGAAAATCATGTCCTGCTTGCCATGCTGGATCAGCTCATAGGCGTTGCCGATGCAGTGATTGGACGTGGCGCAGGCCGAGGAGATGGAATAGTTGACGCCCTTGATCTTGAACCAGACCGCGAGAGTCGCCGAGGCGGTCGAGGACATGCATTTGGGCACGGCGAAGGGGCCGACGCGCTTGGGTCCCTTGGTGCGGGTGATGTCCGCCGCTTCGACAAGCGTGTGGGTCGAGGGGCCGCCGGACCCCATGATGATGCCGGTGCGCTCATTCGAGATTTCCGCCTCGGTGAGTCCGGCGTCGGCGATCGCCTGATCCATGGCGACATGGTTCCAGGCCGTGCCGGTCGCATGGAAGCGCATGGCGCGGCGGTCGACCATCGTCGATGGGTCCAGCGACGGCAGTCCGTAGACCTGCGAGCGGAAGCCAAGTTCGGCGTATTTGTCGGCGCGCACGATGCCGGATTTCGCTTCGCGCAGCGAGGCGACGACTTCCTGCGTGGTGTTGCCGATCGAGGACACGATGCCCATGCCGGTGACGACGACTCGTCTCATCTCACTCTCCCCTGGCGCGCGGTCCGCTGTCTCGCGCGTTCTTGCCTATCCGTTTCAGGCGGCCGGCGCCTCTTTGGCGAGGCAGACCTTGAGGTCCTTGGCCTCATAGATGCGCTCGCCGTCCGCCGCGACCCAGCCGTCGGCCAGCCCGATCACCAGCTTGCCGGTGCGCAGGCGGGTGAAGTCGACGCCATAGGTGACGAGCTTGGTATGCGGCCGCACCTGGCCGGAAAATTTCACCTCGCCGACGCCGAGCGCCATGCCGCGCCCCGGATTGTCCAGCCAGGCCAGATAAAACCCGACCATCTGCCACAGCGCGTCGAGGCCAAGGCAGCCCGGCATCACGGGATTGCCCTTGAAATGGCAGTCGAAGAACCAGAGGCTCGGCTTGACGTCGAGTTCGGCCCGCATATAGCCCTTGCCATGCGCGCCGCCCTCTTCGAAAATTTCCGTGATGCGGTCGAACATCAGCATCGGCGGCAGCGGCAGCTGCGCATTGCCCGGGCCGAACAGCTTCTCCTCGCCGCACGCCAACAGATCCTCGTAGCCGAATGAGGAGCGCCTTTCGCCCATATTTCCCTGTTCCTCGCTTTTGGGCCGCTATGGGCCCATCCTCCCCGAGCGCCATCCGGCGCGCCCTTGTTTTTTCCGGCGCCGGCGGGGGCGCCGCTTCTGGGCGAAGCGATCCGTAACATAGCCTCGCCCGGGCCGAAAGCGTCGTGCTGAAACCGCCGAAACGGCCCAGCGGCGTTGAATTTCCCGCCATTGTGCCTATGATGCCAAAGGGAAACCGACAGCAGAAAGCCGCGAATGGAAGCCGACCAAACGCCGATCGCTCCGCCCGACGCTTCGAAGCCCGACGCCTCGAAGCGCGAAGCTTGCCCACGCAAGCCGGTCGGCGAACTGCTGGCGGACGCGGGGCTGCGGCCGACCCGTCAGCGGCTGGCGCTGGGGAAACTGCTGTTCGGACCGGACGGCGACCGCCATGTGACGGCGGAGCGGCTCTATGAAGAGGCGCTCGCGGCCAATCTCTCGGTCTCGCTCGCCACGGTCTACAACACGCTCCACCAGTTCACCGAGGCGGGCCTGCTGCGCGAAATCGCCGTCGACGGAGCGCGGGTGTATTTCGACACCAACACCGCCGACCACCACCATTTTCTGCTCGAGGACGATGGCGAGCTATACGACATCGCCGGCGCGAACGTATCGGTTTCCGATCTTCCCCGGCCGCCGGAAGGCTTGCGCGTCGCGCGCGTGGATGTCGTCGTGCGTCTTCGCCGCGCCTGAGGCCGCCCTATCTTAGGAAAGGAAGAGATGGTTCCAAAGAGTTCGGCGTCGTTTGACGGGGCGCCGATCTCTTCGAGACTCGGGCGGGGCAATGGCGCAGCGGGCGGCGGAAAGAGAATCTGATCTTACCTACGCGCAGTTCAAGGCGCTCGCCAACTCGATCCCGAACCTCGCCTGGATGGCGCGTCCGGACGGCTGGGTCTTCTGGTATAACGACCGTTGGTATGAATACACCGGCACGACTCCGGAGGAGATGGCGGGATGGGGATGGCAATCCGTCCATCATCCGGATGTGCTGCCCAAAATGCTGGAGCGCTGGACGCATGCGATCGAGCATGGCGAATTCTTCCAGATGATCTTTCCGCTCAGGGGCGCCGACGGGCTCTACAGACCTTTCCTGACGCGCATCGAACCCTTGCGTGAGAACGGCGGCATCGTCGGCTGGTTCGGCACCAACACCGACGTCACCGAACAGGAACGCGATCGCGAGCGCTTGCAGCTTCTCATTCACGAGCTCAATCATCGCGTCAAGAACACGCTTGCGACGGTTCACTCGATCGCCATGCATTCGCTGCGCGAACTCAAGCCCAATTCCGCCGAACTGTTCGAGAACCGCCTGCTGGCGCTCGCCGCCGTGCATGACGTTCTCACGCGCGAGAATTGGACGAAAGCGCAGGTCCGCGAACTCGTGCGGACCACGATCGCGCCGGCGGGCCATGAAAATTTCGACATGTCGGGGCCTCCGATCGACGTTTGTCCGCGCATTGCGTCCTCCCTGGCGATGACGCTGCACGAATTATGCACGAACGCCGTCATACACGGATCATTGTCCGCGCCCGGCGGACGGGTCTCCATCGAGTGGAGCGTCGATTCCGGGCTCAGAACGCCCATGCTCCAACTCGTGTGGCGCGAGCATGGCGGCCCCGCGGTCGCGTGTCCCGCGAAGAAAGGTTTCGGCATGCGGCTGATCGAGAAAACCATGGCGGCCGACGCGGGCGCTCGGGTCGCGGTCGAATTCCCGTCCGAAGGCATGCGCTGCACGATGGACATTCCTCTCGCCGCGGAGGTGCTCAAATGACCGCCCCGCGGGTCCTGATCGTGGAAGACGAGGCGGTCATCGCCATGGCGCTGGAGATGTTCCTCGAAGAACTCGGCGCGCAGGTCGTCGCCATCTCCGGCAATGTGCAAGACGCCTTGCAAAAGGCGACCAGCGCAGACTTCGACCTCGCTTTTCTCGATATCAACCTCAATGGCCAGAAGGCGCATGTCCTGCCCGGCGTCCTGGAGCGCCGGCATAAGCCCTTCGCCTTCGTCACCGGCTATGGCGAGCAGGGCGTGCTTGAGGCGCACGCCGATGCGCCGGTGGTCGCCAAGCCCTTCAGTCGGGGCGACATTGCGGCGGCTCTCGAGAAACTCAAGAGCCGCCTGCCGGCGCGCCCGCCCGCTTGACTATTCGAATTTCTCGCCCGGATAGACGCCCCAGAGATTTTCCTGCTGCATGTAGCCGTCGAAACCCTTGCCGGCGATCCGGCACCATTTGCCGTCGCAGCCGCGCAGATTGCCGATCACGCCGGGGCCGAGCTTGGCCATCGGGGTCTGATGGTCTTCGGCGACGAGCAGTTGAGGCTCCTTTTTCCATGGCGCGACCAAAGCGGTGCGCCGTCCCGACAGCAGCGAATGCAGCACCCAGCCCTCCGTGCCTTCCGAATCGCGGATCTTGCGCCAGGTTTCGAATTCGGCGGTGATTTCGACCGGCAGCGCGGCGCGTTCGTAGATCCACAGGGTAGGATGTTCCTTGCTCGGCCCCTCGCGCACATTCACGCGATCGGATTTGAGGCTGACGTAGCGCGGCAGGGGCAGACCGCTGACCGGACCCTTCTGAGGCTCCAGAGCGTATGCGTGCATCGCGCAAAAAAACGCTGACAGGAGGGCGCAAGCGATCGCTGCGACGACGCCTCGCAGACGATCTTGGAAATGTTTCGAAGCCTCTGAGAAAGCCGTCGAAATTGGCGCAAATTCTGCATTTATTCGCGACATGGTGGAGTGATCGCTCGCTTGTCTTTGGCCCGTCATCTGCTAGGAAGTCGAATGCGTCCGCGAAAGGGGACGTATTGGTTTTGTCGCTGACCGCCGTTAAGACCCGGTTGAAGCCGGCGAAATTCGCCGGCGCCTTTTCATCTGCCGCCGCCAAGCGGCGAAGATCATCGTCGCAATCGCAGAATCGCTGCTGCAACACAACATAAACGCGGAGGCGGACCAGGGATATGCCGAAAAAAAAGCCGCTCGTTGTCGTGTCGCGCCGGCTGCCCGAGGTGATCGAAACCCGCATGTGCGAGCTGTTCGACACGCGCCTCAACGAAAGCGACAAGCCGCTCACGCATGACGAACTCGTCGAGGCCATGCGCACCGCCGACGTGCTGGTGCCCACCATCACCGACCGCATCGACTCCCATCTCATCGCTCAGGCCGGCGAGCAAATGAAGCTCATCGCCAATTTCGGCAATGGCGTCGACAATATCGACGTCGCCTCGGCGCTTGACCGCTCGATCACGGTGACCAATACGCCCGGCGTTCTGACCGAAGACACCGCCGACATGACGATGGCGCTGATCCTTTCCGTGGCGCGCCGTCTCGTCGAAGGCGCCAATGCGATTCCGGACGGCTCCTGGCCGGGCTGGTCGCCGACCTGGATGCTCGGCCATCGAATCACCGGCAAGCGGCTGGGCGTCGTCGGCATGGGCAGGATCGGCCAGGCCTTGGCGCTCCGCGCGAAAAGCTTCGGCCTCTCGATCCACTACCACAATCGCCGGCGGCTCGGCGCCGAAATCGAAGAGCAATTGGAGGCGACCTATTGGGAGTCGCTCGATCAGATGCTGGCGCGAGTCGATATCGTCTCGATCCACTGCCCGCACACGCCGGCGACCTACCATCTTCTCTCCGCGCGCCGGCTTTCACACCTGCGTCCCCACGCGATCGTGGTCAATACCGCGCGCGGCGAGATCGTCGACGAGAACGCCCTTGTGCGCATGTTGGAAGCCGACGAGATGGCCGGCGCCGGCCTCGACGTCTTCGAGCATGAACCCGCCGTCTCGCCGAAACTGCTGAAGCTCGCCAAGGCCGGCAAGGTGACGCTGCTGCCGCATATGGGCTCCGCGACCATCGAGGGCCGGATCGACATGGGCGAGAAGGTCATTATCAATATCAAAACCTTCATGGACGGCCACCGCCCGCCTGACCGCGTCCTGCCGAGCATGCTATAAGGCGCTGCGCCGCAGGCAGGAGGGAGCCGCGGCCGGCCGTTTTACCAGGAGGGTGATTGACGCGATGAACAGGATTTTGCTCGCCTTAGCCGCCTCGCTCTGCGCCGTCGCGCTCGCCGCCGCGCCGGCTGGCGCCAAGAGTGGCGCCAAGAGCGGCCCGAAGCCGCCTCAGGGGGCGGAACAGAAGCAGCCGGAAGACGAAAACAAGGAGACCGGCGGCATTCCGCGCTATCAACCGTTCCCGCACAACCAGAATTTCGTGCTCAAGGAGATCAACGGCAAACCGCCGCCGGTGGAGATGTGGATATCGATCGATTCTACAGGCCGCGCCAACGGCTTTTCGGGCTGCAAGAACTGGTCGGGCATTTTTGTCATCGGCCCCAACCGGCTCGGCCCACGCAACATGCCGGCGATCAATGAACGCAAATGCGAAGGCCCGCTCGCTGCCGTCGAACGCGATTATTGGGCGGTCCTGCTCTCCGGCCCCTATTGGGACACCAAGGGCGACGATTTGATCCTGAAGGGCGCGCAAGGCGGCGTGCTGCATTTCCAGCGATCGCTGTAACCGGCGCTCGTCGTGGCGCGCGAAGCGAAGCTGGACGCAGTCCAGCCTCGCGGAGCCTTTCCGGATCGCTTCGGCGCAAGCGCCTCGCGCGGACCGCGAATTATTTCACCGGCGAGGCGAGCAGCGGGCACGGCGACTCATGCAGCACGCGCTCGGTGGTCGAGCCGCGCAGCGCCTCCATCAGCCCTTTTCGGCCGCGCGTCGGCATGGCGATGAGATCGGCCTTGATCTCCTTGGCGTAGCCGAGAATGGTCTCGACCACCGGTCCCTTGCGCAGTTCGATATGCGGGAGCAGCCCTTCGAAAATCGGCAGTTCCTCGCCGACATGCAGCATCATGACGTCGGCGGCCGGATTGAGACGATGCGCGATGTCGGCGACGTGGCGGAAGGCGTCGAGCGGCGAGACCGTCGCCTCGACCGGCATCAGCACGGTGTTGAGCGACACCGCGCCCGTGTCGCGATCGACGAACCCTTTCTGGTCCTCGCGCAGGAACAGCGCCGGCACATGAGTCTCGCGCGCGGTCTCCTCCGCGATCGACCCTTCGAACAGGCGTTCCAGCGCGCTGCGCGGCCGCGTCATCATCACCAGAAGGTCGCACAGGTGCCGCTCGGCATAGGCGGAAACCCCCATCACCGGCGATTCCGATTCGACCGCGGCCTTGACGAATTTGACGCCAAGCTGTTCGGCCGCCTCGGCCGGCGTCGCGTTCGGCGCGATCATCTTCCAGCGCGCCAGCATTTCGCGCACCTGCGGAAAGCGATCCCAATCGTCGTCCTCGGTCTCGGGCGCCTCGATGTGCAGAATGTGCAACATGCTCTTGCAGGCCACGGCGATGCGCAGCGCATGGGCGAAGGCGTCGAGGCTCGCAAAGGAGAGATCGGTCGGATGAACGATTGATCTGGGCGTGTCGCCATTCATATCAGTTTGCTCCTTTTCCGCTTCGCGAAAACTATACGCGCCGGCGCGCGTGGCAATGACGGGTTTCGCCGCAGGCTAAATTTGGTCTTGAAGCGCCTTTTTGACCTGCTCGACGAGTTCGGCTTCTGGGATGGCGAACTGGGCGGGACGCAGCGCCTTCCATTGTTCATTGGTGGCGATATTCGCGGCCGCCCTGGCGCCGGCGACGAGGTCCTTGAGGGTGACCTCGCCACGCGCCTTTTCGTCCGAGCCCTGGATAATGGCGAGCGGGCTGTTGCGCCGGTCGGCGTATTTCATCTGCGCCTTCATCCCCGCCGCGCCGAGATAGAGTTCGGCGGCGATTCCGGCGTTGCGAAGCTGCGCGGCCATGCGCTGATAGTCGGCGAGCCTGTCGCGGTCGAGGACGAGCACGACTACCGGCCCGACATGGGGACGCGCCGAGACGATCGGACTGCCGATCAGCTTTAGGGCCGCGAAGAGCCGCGAGACGCCGATCGAAAAGCCGGTCGCCGGCGTATTCTCCGGGCGGAAGCGCCCGACGAGGCCGTCATAGCGGCCGCCGCCGCCGACCGAGCCGAAACGCACCGGATGTCCCTTTTCGTCGCGGGTCTCGAAGGTGAGGTCCGCCTCGAAGACGGGACCCGTGTAATATTCAAGCCCGCGCACGACCGAAGGATCGATGCGGATGCGATCCGGCCCGAAGCCGGCGTCGCGCGCGAGGTCCTCGATTTCGAGAAGCTCTTCGGCGCCCTGGGCGCCGACTTCGCTCTTGCCGAGCAGGCCGAAAAGATCGAAGGCCGGCGCCCCGTCCCGGTATTGACCGCCGAGGCTGAAAGACAGGATCGTGTCGATCGCCGGCAGGTCGAGGCCGGCGCCTTTGGTGAAATCGCCGCTCTCGTCCTTGCGGCCCTCGCCGAGCAATTGCCGGACGCCGTCGGGGCCGAGCCGGTCCAGCTTGTCGATCGCGCGCAGCACGACGAGGCGGCGGCCGGCGTTCTCCTCGCCGGAAAGGCCGATCGACTGCATCACCCCGTCGAGCACCTTGCGGCTGTTGATCTTGATCACGTAGTCGCCGCGCGCGATCCCCAGCCGCTCCATGGCGTCGGCGGCCATCATGCAGATTTCGGCGTCGGCGGCTGGCGAGGCGGAGCCGACCGTATCGGCGTCGAACTGCATGAATTGGCGAAAGCGCCCCGGCCCCGGCTTTTCGTTGCGATAGACCGGGCCGACCCGATAGGAGCGATAAGGCTTGGGCAGCCGGTCGAAATTCTGCGCGACGAAACGCGCCAGCGGCGCGGTCAGATCATAGCGCAGCGACAGCCATTGTTCGTCGTCGTCCTGGAAGGAGAAGACGCCTTCGTTCGGCCGGTCCTGGTCGGGCAGGAATTTGCCGAGCGCGTCGGTATATTCGATCGCTGGAGTCTCCAGCGCCTCGAAGCCATAGAGCTCATAGACCTCGCGGATCACGTCGAGCATCCGCCCCGTCGCGGCAAGTTCGCCCGCCTCGCGATCGGCGAGCCCGCGCGGCGTGCGCGCCTCGACCTTGGTTTTGGATTCTTCCTTGGGCATACGCTACGATCCGCGAAGGGCGTTCACCCTCCCCTTGAGGGGGAGGGTCGGACTGCGAAGCAGTCCGGGGTGGGGTGACATCCGCCGAAGGGGTTTTAAGCCCCGCCCGGCGCGCCTCTCTCTAGCGGGAGGCGGGATTCGGCCGCCTTCCTAGCATTTTCCCAGTCGGAGGGAAGCGCCGCGCCCTTCGGCCAGAACCGCAAATGCGCGGCGCAGCGCCGGCAATCCGAACTGCCGAAGCCCGGCAGCGGGATCGGGAACCCGTCGAGCGCGGCGTTCAGCGTGCATTCGTTGGCGCCTTCTTCGACGAAGGCGCCGAGTATTTTCCCCGCCAAAGCGAGCTGGTCGACATGCCAGTGGGTGCGCTTGTCTTTCCGCATGTGCCGCGCGAGCCGGGCGCGCAGGCCGCCGGCGCCGTTCGCGGAGCCGCAGTAGAGATAGTCGCCTGGCGTCAGCGCGCCTCCCCGCTTTCCCACGAGCACGTTCAGCGGCGAGACGAGGCGCAGCCAGAGGACATAGGCGCCGGGCGCCGCAGGAGCGGAATTGGCGGCGGTGATAAACAACATCATTCCGACCGCTTTTTCTTACGCTGGAGCTTTTGGGTAATGGCGCGGATCGACCGGCCTTGGCAAAGAAGGTGAAGGGATGCGGGGCGGCGGGGTATTTCCCTGTCCCTTCGGCGTCGAGGTGCGAGCCTCACGCTCCCCCGTCGCAGCGTCCCCGATGAACTTGGCGAGCTGTTTGGCGTCGCGGGAAGCGTTGCGGAGACCGGGGCACGGCCTATTTCCCAAATTTCCAGAGCGATTTGTTCAACTCTGTGTCGCCCTTCTGTATGCACTTGTTAACAGCGGCCTGTCCCTTACTGGCAAACTCCTTCTCGCATGCCGCGACGATTTTCTCATGCGTGTTGCCGCACGCGCTGAGGCTGACCGTGGATACGAACAAGGCAAAGAGCGAGATCTTCATAAACTCAACTCTATGCTGACGCGGTAGGGCGATTGAAACGGAGACCCTGCCTCGTCACGCGATCATCACCCGCGCGGCGCCCTTTTCATCGCCCAACAGCTCGAGAACTTTGGCGACGATCGCCTTGCTGTCGAGCATCGCTCTGGCGATCATCAGCTCGTGCTTGTCGTGGTCGATATAGGCGTCGGGCAGGGTCATGCTGCGGAATTTGAATGCGCCGCGCGCGCCGTCCAGCAGCCCATCTTCGGCGAGCGCCTGGAAGACCTGCGCGCCAAAGCCGCCGATCGCGCCTTCCTCGATGGCGATGAGCGCTTCATGATTGGCGGCGAGCCGGCGCAGCAGATCGCGGTCGATGGGCTTGGCGAAGCGGGCGTCGGCGACGGTCGTCGAAATCCCGTAATTCTCCAGTTCCGCCGCCGCTTTCAAGGAATCGGCGAGCCGCGTGCCGAGCGACAGGATCGCGACCCTCGAGCCTTCGCGCAGGATACGGCCCTTGCCGATCTCGAGAATGTCGCCGCGCTCCGGCAATTCGACGCCGAGCCCCTCGCCGCGCGGATAGCGGAAGGCGATCGGCCCGTCGTCATAGGCCGAAGCCGTCGCCACCATATGCATCAGCTCGCCCTCGTCGGCGGGCGCCATGATGACGAAACCCGGCAGGCAGCCGAGATAGGCGAGGTCGAACGCGCCGGCGTGAGTCGGCCCGTCGGCGCCGACAAGGCCGGCGCGGTCCATGGCGAAACGCACCGGCAAATTCTGGATCGCCACGTCATGGACGACCTGATCGTAGCCGCGCTGCAGGAAGGTCGAATAGAGCGTGCAGAACGGCTTGTAGCCTTCACAGGCGAGGCCGGCCGCGAAGGTGACGGCGTGCTGTTCGGCGATCGCCACGTCGAAGGTGCGGTGGGGAAAGGCCCTGCCGAAAATATCGAGGCCGGTGCCCGACGGCATCGCCGCGGTGATCGCGACGATCTTGTCGTCATGCTCGGCTTCGGCGATCAGCGCCCTGGCGAACACATTCGTATAGGTCGGGGCATTGGCCTTGGGCTTGATCTGAATGCCGGTCGCCACGTCGAATTTGTTGACGGCATGGCATTTGTCGGCCGATTCCTCCGCCGGCCCGAAGCCCTTGCCCTTCTGGGTGACGACATGGACGAGCACCGGGCCGTCGTCCTTGTCGCGCACATTCTTGAGCACGGGCAGCAGATGGTCGAGATTATGCCCGTCGATCGGCCCGACATAATAGAAGCCGAGCTCCTCGAACATCGTGCCGCCGGTGATGAAGCTGCGCGAGAACTCCTCGGCCTTGCGCGCCTTGTCGTAGATGAAGCGCGGCAGATGGCTGGCGAGCTGTTTGGCCGCCTCGCGGATCGAGCGATAGGCGCCGCCGGAAACGAGGCGGGCGAGATAGGCCGACATCGCGCCCGTCGGCGGGGCGATCGACATGTCATTGTCGTTGAGGATGACGATCAGCCGCGAGTGCAGCGCCCCGGCGTTGTTCAGGGCCTCATAGGCCATGCCGGCGGACATCGAACTGTCGCCGATCACCGCCACGACGTGATTGTCGCCGCCGGCGAGATCGCGCGCCACGGCCATGCCGAGCCCGGCCGAAATCGACGTCGAGGAATGGCCGGCGCCGAAGGCGTCATAGTCGCTTTCGGCCCGTTTGGTGAAGCCGGAAAGACCGCCGCCCATGCGCAGCGTTCGGATGCGGTCACGCCGGCCGGTGAGAATTTTATGCGGATAGGTCTGGTGGCCGACGTCCCAGATGACCTTGTCGCGCGGCGTGTCGAAAACATAGTGCAGAGCGACCGTCAGCTCGACGACGCCGAGACCCGCTCCGAGATGGCCGCCGGTGACCGAGACGGCGTCGATCGTCTCGTGGCGCAACTCGTCGGCGACTTGCTTGAGGTCGTTGGGGCGCAGCTTGCGCAAATCTTCAGGGGTGGCGATCCGGTCGAGGAGGGGGGTCTTTGATGTCGTCAACGGCTCTACTCTGCTCGGTCAATCAACAAGCGCCAGAAATCCGAGCTTTACCTGTTAAAAAGCACCCCAGCAAACGCCCCGAGGCGTTCAATGCGATTCAGTCGAAGACTGTTGCTAAGATGCAACGGCGGGCGAATTGGCGCGAACGCGTCGGTTAGAAGAAGAAATCTCCCATATTGGATTGGGGCGCCGGCTCCTGATAAGCAGGGCGATACATCTGGCGCGGCTGGGCGCGCGGCTGGCGCGACACGCGCGGGCGCTCGACCTCTTCGCTGGCGATCGCGCCGCCGCCGCCGGTGATTTCGATCGTCGCGCCATGTTTTTCGACCCAATCGAACAGCTGGCGCGCGTTGGGAACCGCGAGCCGCACGCAGCCATGGGAAAGCGGACGGCCCAGACCGCGCTCGTAACTGCCGTGGATGGCGAGGCCGCGTGGAGAAAAGAAGATCGAGTAGGGCATCGGCGCCTGATCATATTCGTCGGAATGATGGTCGGCCTCCATGCGCATGACGCTGTAATGTCCGGTCGGCGTCTCGTAACCCCGGCGACCGCTTGAGATTTTCCACCTCACGGTCTCGCCCTGCGGGGTGACCGCCTCAAGGCTTTGCGACGCCAGATCAATTCGGATGCGCACCGCGGCGGTCGCAGGAAGGGTCGTCAGAAGAACGACCGCGGCGAGGGTGGCGAATAAACGCAGAACGCTGGCCATGGCGGACCTAACCACGCCGTCGTCCAATGGTAAAGACGCGCCGGTGGACGACCCGGATTTTCGAGCTTTTTCGGTTAACGGGCGTGAACCAAGGCGCTCCGGCGATCCGGCTGGACGGCCGCCCCTGGCGCCTGTTCCGTCCCGAAACGGCAAGAGCTTCGACTCACGACTCGTTAAGCATGTCTCCAGGATGTCGCCCGAGTCGCATCGATGTCGCCGCGCCAGAATCGATTGGAAACAAAGTCCGCCTCGCGCCAAAGCGCAACCCGGCGTTTCGCGCCGGCGCCCTCGCCTTTTTTCGCTCCATCGCTATAGTGCGCCGGCATTCCTTTGGGACGAACCGCCGTGACGCCTCGATCGCCGCTCCTCACCCGCCGCCTCGATCACGCTGCATTTGGGTGGAATCGCCCAAATGCAGATAACGTGATCGATTCAATAATTTTAGAGCGCGCTTTACGCGAAAAACCGGTTCCCACTTTTTCGCATCGCGCTCTAGCGGCGACTCTCGCGCTGGCGCTCACCGCCGCGAGCCTTGGCGCTTGCGGCCGGCGCGGCCCGTTGGAGCTTCCGCCCGAGACCCAGGCGCGCGGCGCCTATCTTCGAGCCCAGACCGAGGCCGCGCAGGCCAAGGCGGCGCGCGGGGCGCCCCCGCCGGAGAACGCCCCGGCGCCGCCGATCCCCGGCACTGTCGGCAATCGACCGCCGGATCAATATCCCTTCCCGCTCGATCCGCTGCTTTAGGCTGATGCATCTTTTTGCCTACCGCAACGGCGCGCTCCACGCCGAGGAGATCGGCGTGCATCAGCTCGCCGAAGAGGTGGGCACGCCCTTCTACTGCTATTCGGCGGCGACGATCCGCCGTCACTACCGCGTGTTCACGCAAGCCTTCGCGGGTCTCGACGCGCTCGTCTGCTATGCGGTGAAGGCCAATTCCAATCAGGCGGTGCTGCGCCTTCTTGCAAGGGAAGGCGCGGGCATGGACGTGGTGTCCGGCGGCGAACTGGCCCGGGCGCTGGCCGCCGGCGTGGCGCCGGAAAAAATCACCTTTTCCGGCGTCGGCAAGACCGCGGAGGAGATTGCGTCCGCGCTTCGCGCCGGCATCTTCTGTTTCAACGTCGAGTCGGAGCCCGAGCTTGAAGCGCTGTCGCAGGCTGCGGTCGCTCTGGGTCGCCCCGCGCGCGTCTCGCTGCGGGTCAATCCGGACGTCGACGCGCGCACCCATAAGAAGATTTCCACCGGCCTCGCCGAAAATAAATTCGGCGTGCCGCTGTCGCGCGCGCGCGAAGTTTACGCCTTCGCCTCAAAGCTCAAAGGGATCGAGATCGCCGGCGCCGACATGCATATCGGCTCGCAGCTCACCGATCTCGCGCCATTCGACGAGGCCTTTTCGCTGCTCGCCGAGCTGGTGCGCGAGCTGCGCGCCGACGGCCATGCGATTTCGCATGTCGATCTCGGCGGCGGGCTGGGAATCCCCTATCACGACGGCGACGATCCGCAGTCCTACCATCCAGAAAAATACGCCGGGATCGTGCGCAGGCATTTCGGCGGACTCGGCTGCAGACTGGCGCTTGAGCCGGGAAGGCTCATCGTCGGCAACGCCGGCGTGCTTGTCACGCGCGTCATCTATGTGAAGCATGGCGACGCCAAGACCTTCGTGATCGTCGACGCCGGCATGAACGATCTCGTGCGCCCGACGCTCTATGACGCCTGGCATGACATCATCCCCGTGCACGAGAACGCGGATCGGCGAAAGATCGTCGCCGACGTCGTCGGGCCGGTGTGCGAGACCGGCGACTATCTTGCCCATGGACGCGAAATGGTGGAGCCCCGCCCCGGCGAGTTGCTCTGCGTGCTGACCGCCGGCGCCTATGGCGCGGTGCAGTCCGGCACCTACAACACGCGCCCGCTGGTTCCGGAAGTTTTGGTCGACGGCGCGCGCTACGCCGTCATTCGCAAGCGCCAGAGCGTCGAGGAAATCATCGCGATGGACAGCGTCCCGGACTGGCTTTAGACGGCGCCGCGTTTAATTCGCGTCCGGTTTTTCGCAAGCGGCGCCGGCGGCGTGCGCCTCGATCCAGTCGCGCACGCGGGGATAAACGTTCGAATCGAGCAGGGCCAGATGATCGCGGCCCGGCGCTGAAAGGAACGTCTTCGGCTCCTTGGCAAGATCGAAGAGTCGGCGGGCGAGGCGAATCGGAATGACGGAATCATTCTCGCCGTGGACGATCAGGACCGGCGCCCGCGCCTTGCCGATCTCGCGATCCGAGCGAAACGGATCGCGCACCAGATACTGGACTGGCGCCCAGGCGTATCGCTCCGCCGCCACGTCGGCGATGGAGGAATAGGGGGAATCGAGGATCAGTCCCCCCGCATGATGCGCGGCCGCGAGATGGGTGGCGACGCCGGTTCCGAGCGACTCGCCCATGATGACGATCCGCTCGGGCGCGTAGCCGAGCCTCAGCGCCTCTTCGTAGGCCGCCTCGGCGTCGAGGAAGAGGCCCTCCTGAGCAGGCGCACCCGTCGAACCGCCATAGCCGCGATAGGAGACGGCGAGCATGCCGAACCGGTCTTCGACAAAGCGCTTGAACCGGGGAACGCGATCGCGAAGCGCGCCGCCGTTGCCATGAAGATAAAGGATGAACGGCCGGCCGCAGTCGGCGGGAAGCCGCCAGGCGACGAGCGTTTCGCCGTCGCGCGTCTTGAGCGTCGTTTCCTGAGCCTCGGCAAGCCCCGCCGCGGCGGGATCGGCGCGCCGCACGTCTGGGCGAAAGAGGAAGTCGCGCTGAAAGGCGACAAGGCCGACGATCGCAGCGAAATAACCGGCGAAAAGAGCGGCGAACGCATGTCTCAGATAGCGCGTCATGAAGTCCCTAATCGTCACGCGCGCCACGGACGCCAAGAACGCCAAGAACGCCAAGAGCGGCGCCATCGTCGCAACGCCAAGCGACGAGCGCGCGCGAAAGAAAATATCCGCCGGCCTCGCCGAAAACAAATTCCGCGTAGCGGGAGGACTATGACTTCGTCGATCGTATCTGGTTGTATGTGACTTCGTACTGCGGCAGTTTGAGCGTCCGTTCTGGCTAGGCAGGCGAAAATTCCACTTCCAAGCGGGAGGATGGCCGATGCTGTTTGCGATCCATTATGAGATGACGCCCGAACATCGCGACGAAGTTCTCAAGCGCTTTCAGAAATTCGGCGACGCCAATCCGAAGGGGATGAAGGTCATCGGAAACTGGCTTTCGGTCACCCTGCTCGAAGGCTGGAGCATCGTCGAAGCCAATGACGCCGTCGATCTCGGCGCGCTCTTCCATTCCTGGACCGACCTCAACGTCAATCACATCACGCCGGTCTTTGACGAAGACGCCGCGCACAGCTTCCTCGCGGCCAAGAAGAAATAGGTTCGCGGCTTAGAACGCCAGGTCTCCGTGAGAGCGGCGGTAGTCGCGATACCAGTCGACAAGCGCCGCGACGCCTTCATCAATCGACGTATGCGGGCGATAGCCAGTTAACCGCTCCAGGAGATCGGCGCTGGCGAAGGTGCGCGGCACGTCTCCCGGCTGCATGTCGAGATAGTTGCGCTTGGCCTTTTTGCCGAGCGCTCGTTCGATCGTCTCGATAAAGTCTAGAAGCTTCACCGGTTCTCCCCGACCGATGTTCACGATGCGATAGGGCGCGACCGGCGAAACGCTGTCGTCGCCCGAATCGCGCTCGGGAACGCAATCGATCAGGCGAACGACGGCTTCGACCAAATCCGCCACATAGGTGAAGTCGCGCGACATGTCGCCGTGATTATAGATGTCGATGACGCGGTCGTTTTCGATCGCGTCGACGAATTTCAACGGCGCCATGTCGGGACGGCCCCATGGCCCGTAAACGGTGAAGAAGCGAAACATCGTCGTCGGGATCGACCACAGATGCGCGTAGGAATGCGCCATCGCTTCGCCGGCCTTCTTCGTCGCGGCATAAAGCGTCAGCGGAAAATCGGTTCGGTCGCTCTCATGGAATGGCACGGTGGGGCTCGCGCCATAAACCGAGCTTGTCGAAGCGAACAGAAAATGTCGCGGCTGCAAGAGCCGCGCGATCTCCATGACGTTGAAGGCGCCCACCAGATTGGCGTCGACATAGGCGCGCGGATTTTGCAGCGAATAGCGCACCCCCGCCTGCGCCGCGAGATGGATGATGACGTCGGGCGCCGCCTGTTCGGCGGCGCGGGTCAGCGCCTCCATGTCCTCGAGCATGGCGATCGTGTCGCGATAGCCATTGGTGCGCAGCAGAATGGCGCGCCGCGCCTCTTTGAGACTGGGATCGTAATAGGGCGTCATGCCGTCGTAGCCGTCGACGAGATGCCCGTCCTCGAGCAGACGCCTGGCCAGATGAAAGCCGATGAAGCCGGCCGCGCCGGTCACGAAGACGCGCATGAGCCCACCATATTCCCGCGAATTGAAAGCTTCGCCGTCATGAGCGAAGGCGCTCCGCCTGTCAACGCGCCGGCGCGGCCTTTGGCTTTCACTCCCACACGCCATATGTTGGCGCGTAAAGAGGAGAAGCCGCCATGGCTGATGCGGCCGGCGTAACGACGCCGCGCGCGATTCACCCGCTCTTCGTTCGGGTGACGCATTGGGTGAACGCCTTCGCGATTTTCGTCATGGTGCTGAGCGGCTGGCGCATTTACAACGCCTCGCCGCTGTTTGGCTTCGAATTTCCTCCCGGTTTTACGCTCGGCGGCTGGCTCGCGGGCGCGCTCGCCTGGCATTTCGCCGCCATGTGGCTATTAGCGATCAATGGCGTCGCCTATCTCGCCTATGGCGTCGTTTCAGGTCATTTCCGGCGGCGCTTGCTGCCTCTTTCTCTGAGGCGCGCGCTCGATGACGTCATTCTCGCGACGCAAGGTCGTCTCGCCCATGCGCCCGGCCGCTACAACGCCGCTCAGCGTCTGCTCTATGTCGGCGTGATTCTCGCCGTGATCGTCGCCATTCTCTCGGGTCTAGCCATCTGGAAGCCTGTGCAGCTTCAAGGGCTGACGGCGTTGATGGGCGGCTATGAGGCGGCGCGGCTCGTGCATTTTTTCGCCATGGCCGCGATCGTCGCCTTCCTTGTCGTCCATATCGGCCTCGCCGTCATGGTCAAGGGCGTGCTCGCGCCGATGTTCGCCGGCCGCGCGGAGGCGTCGCGATGAAGCGGTCTCGCCTTTCTCTATTTCGACCGCAGGTTGCGCGGCTCGAGCGCCGGCTCTTCCTCAAGCAGGGCCTGTCGCTGGGGGCGCTGTCGCTGCTCTCGGGCTGCACCTTGAAGGACAACGACGCCGTCGATCGGCTGCTTTTCACCATGTCGCGCTTCAACGACAAAATGCAGGCGGCGCTTTTCGACCCCGCAAAGCTCGCGCCGACCTATACTGAAGCGGAGATCGCGACGCCTTTCCCCTTCAACGCCTATTACGAAGAAAAGGATGTTCCTCGGATCGACGGCGAGAGCTACCGGCTGCGGCTCTCGGGGCTCATCGCCGACAAACGCCCCTGGAGCTTAAGCGAATTGCGCGCGCTGCCGCAGGCGAGCCAGATCACCCGTCTCGTCTGCGTCGAGGGTTGGAGCGCGATCGGCCGATGGCGCGGCGTCGCCTTCCGGCATTTTCTCGAGCGTATCGGCGCCGATCTTTCGGCGCGCTACGTCGGTTTCAAATGCGCCGACAAATATTATTCGAGCATCGACATGTCGAGCGCGCTGCATCCTCAGACTCTGCTCGCGCTCGACTTTACGGACGCCAAATATGGCGATCCGCTACGCCTGCGAATCCCGACGAAACTCGGATTCAAGAATCCCAAATTCATTCATGAAATCTTCGTGGCGAACGACTATCCTGGCGGCTACTGGGAGGATAAGGGCTACAACTGGTTCAGCGGCTCTTGACCGGGGCTGGGGTCCGTCTACCTATTTGCGACGTTTTCTCGCCGCTCTTTTGACTCTCTACGGCAACGGCGGTAATTGAGTCGGCGCCGGGACATCGAGCGAGGATACATGACCAATCGTCGGCCCTGCGTTAACGGCATTCTCGCAGCGGTCCTGTCGGCGAGCATCGTTCCTATTCACGGCGCGCTCGCGCAAGAGAAGTCTCCAACCGCTCAGCGCCCGGTCGTGAAGCTTCCCGCCACCTTGCCGGTGAAGATTGAATCCTCTCCAGGCGAAGCGATCAAGCCCGAGGAAACGGAAGCCGACAACGACGAATGATCGGCTGGGAATTTTTTTGAGATTTCATTAACGATTTCAGCGAACTTCGCCTGATCGCGCGAATTGCGTCATGAAATCGCCGCAGCGCAGGCGTGGCGGCGACCTAACTTCATCACCGTTGACCCGCCTGATGTCTACGGGGTGGGCCGGTTGATTCGGCGGGGGCTCTCACTTTGAGGGGACCATCAAGCGATGAATCAGCGACCCTGCGCGAACGGCATATTGGCTGCGGTGTTGTCGGCGAGCTTCCTTCCCATTCACGGCGCGCTCGCCAAAGAACAAAGGTCTGCGACTGCTTCCGGCGCCGCGAAACATGGCGCGAAGAAGCCGCCGAAGTCGCCAGCGCCAACGCACGGCGCCAGCGCGCCGTCCCCGGACGGCGACGCGGCGGCGGGCGACAAGCCATAGCGGGCGGCGGCGCCCCACCGCTGCCCTAATAGTCGACAGCGACGAGATAGAGACCGTGCGGCGGCGCGACCTGTCCGCAGCGCGCACGGTCTTTCGCGTGAAGCGCCAGCGCCACATCCTCGACGCGCCACTTGCCGCTGCCGACATGCTCCAGCGAGCCGACCATCGAGCGCACCTGATGATGCAGGAAGGAGCGCGCCGACGTCACGATCTCGATGCGCGCGCCGTCGCGGCGCACGTCGAGACGCTCCAGCGTGCGCAGCGGCGAATTCGCCTGGCATTCGGCGGCGCGGAAGGTCGTGAAGTCATGACGGCCCACGAGCGACTGCGCCGCGTCATGCATCGCCTCAGCATCAAGCGGGCGCTTGACATGCCAGGCGCGGCCAAGGCCGAGCGCCAAAGGCGCGCGGCGATTGTCGATGACATAGAGGTAGTGACGGCGGATCGCCGAAAAGCGCGCCTCGAAATCGTCGCCGACGGCGCGGGCCGACAGCACCGCGATCGGATCGGGCTTCAAATGCGCATTGATCGCATCGCGCAGCCGGTCGGCGCGCCAGTCGCGAGAAAGATCGACATGCGCCACCTGCCCCAGCGCATGCACGCCGGCGTCGGTGCGGCCCGCGCCATGCACGATGGCGCGCGCGCCGCCATTGATCGCGGCGACGGCTTCTTCGAGCCGTTGCTGGACGGAAACGCCATTCGACTGCCGCTGCCAGCCGACGAAAGGCGCGCCGTCATATTCGATGGTCAGGGCGAAGCGGGGCATATAGGCCGTCGGAAGCTGTGTCGAATTCGCGGAGTCTGGTTCACTTCAATTTTCTGACGCGAGCAGTCGAGAAACGCCGTCGACGAATTCCACCGCGCTTTCGATCGCTTGCTCCGCCTCGGAAAGGCTGACGCACCCGTCCGCGCCAATGGCGTAGTCGGCGGTGGCCTTGAGATTGTAAGCCCGCGCCAAAAAAGTAACGAACCGCCTATCGATGCGCGGCTCATCCCTCGCGAGGCGCGCAAATTCGCTGCGGACGCCATTGTGGCTTTTTGCGGCCTTTCCGCCGCGTTCAAAAATAAACGCCTGCGCGGCATGGTAGGCGGCAAGATCGGCTGCTCGGCCGGCCGCCTCGGCGAGATCATTGTCGGCGACAATGCGCGCTTCCTTCAAAGCCTGTTGCGCTTTGGCGAGATACGCGACTGTTTCAGACTGAGTCACAGGTCCAGGCCATCGCGCCGAATCTCGTGCATGAGCGGCGTGCGTGCGCCATAGGCTCCCGCGGAAAAGGGCAGCGCGTTGATCACCGCTCCGGTGTCGTAAAGAATGTCAGTCTCGATCTCGGCGAGACGTCCGCTTTCCTGCCAGAAACTCTCCGGCTCACGCAAGAAAACCGCGATGTCGTAATCGGAATCCGGCCGAGAGTCGCCTCGCGCCCGCGAGCCGAACAAGACAGCGCGCTGCAATCTCTCGCCATAGGCCTGAGCGAGCGCGGATCGGAAGCGCGCAAGGATCGGATCGGAAGCGGGCCGCGTCATGCTGAAAACCTGACACATTCAAGATGAATTTCACACTCTATTCGAACTGAAAACTCCCCTCAGCAGGGGTGACCGACCGAGCGACGGCCGAGCGACGCGCGCCTGTCGAGCATCACGCTCATGCCAATGTCACGCCCTTCGTCAGTCTGCGGCCGCGCGCGAATTCGCCAAAATCCATCTCGCCCTTGCCGGCGCGCTGCACGCGCAGGAACCTCAAGGCGCCCGCGCCGCAGGCGATGAGGCCGTCGTCGTCGAGGGCGGCGCCCGCCTTCCCCGCTCCCTCTTCGACGCGCGTACGCAAGACTTTCACGCGCTCCGCGCCATGGCCAAGGTCTGCCTCGAAAAACGCGCCCGGAAAGGGCGATAGCCCGCGCACGAGATTGTGCAGCTCCTGCGCCGGGCGGCGCCAGTCGATCCGCGCCTCGCCCTTTTCGATCTTTTGCGCATAGCAGGCGCCGTCTTCGGACTGCGGCGTGAATCGCAATTCGCCCGTCGCGAGCAGATCGAGCGCTTGCGCCATCAGCGGCGCGCCGAGTTCGGCGAGACGGTCATGCAATTCGCCCGCATTCATCTCGGCGCCGATCGGGGTCGTCGCGGTCAGGGCGACGGGGCCGGTGTCGAGTCCGGCCTCCATCTTCATCACCATGACGCCGCTTTCCGCGTCGCCCGCCATGATCGCGCGCTGGATCGGCGCCGCGCCGCGCCAGCGGGGGAGCAGCGAGCCGTGGAGATTGAGGCAGCCATATCGCGGCGCATCGAGAATCGGCTGGGGCAGCAGCAGGCCATAGGCGGCGACGACCGCGACATCGGCGTTGAGCGCGGCGAATTCCCCCTGCGCCTCGGCGCTTTTGAGGCTTTTCGGCGTGCGGACGGGAAGGCCGAGGCGCTCCGCCAGCAGGTGGACGGCGGATTTTTTCTCGGCCATGCCGCGCCCGGCCGGACGCGGCGGCTGCGTATAGACCGCTACGACCTCGTGGCCACGCGAGACGATTTCCGTCAGCAGATGGGCTGCGAATGCCGGCGTGCCCATGAAGACGACGCGCATGCCGTCGCGCAATCGTCAGGCCTCGGCCTGTTCCGACTGGCGCTCCGCGGCGGTGCGGCGCTGGGCGGCGATCTCGTCGTAGCGCGCCGCCTTGTTGAACTTCTTGACCACGCGCTCGCGCTTTAGCCGCGAGAGATGGTCGATGAAGAGGCCGCCTTCGAGATGATCGAGCTCATGCTGCACCACGGTGGCGAGCAGCCCATCCGCGTCGAATTCCTGGAGCGCGCCCTCCCGGTCGAGATGGCGCAGGCGCACCCGCGCCGGCCGCTTCACGTCCTCGTAATAGTCGGGCACCGACAGGCAGCCCTCCTGATAGACGCGCAGCTCCTCCGACGCCCAGATGATTTCCGGATTGATCAGGAAAAGCGGCGTGCGGGTCTCCTCGGTCTTGCCGATGTCGACGACGACGATGCGCTTCGCCACGGCGACCTGGATCGCCGCAAGGCCGATGCCGGGCGCCTCGTACATCGTCTCCAGCATGTCGTCGAGCAGACGCCGCACCGCGTCGTCGACCCGGTCGACCGGCTCGGAGACCTTCCGCAGCAGCGGATCCGGAAGCGTGATGATCGGCAGAATGGCCATTGATGTTCGCCGTGGCTCTTTGCGTTTCCAAGAGAGTTTCCAAGAGATAGGCGCGCTTGGAGCCTGCGTCAAACGCGACTGGGAGGCCCTCGCCTAGTCGCGGCGGCCGTGCCTTTCGATCCAGTCGCGCAACTCGCGGAAAGGGGGGCTCATCGCCGAATTCCGAGCCTTGAGCGTGAGAGTGGTCCCGTCCCGCTCGACGGTGATTGTGTAGGACATGCTGTCCGGATGCGGCTCGCCGGGCGCGGGAGGCGCGTCGGCCCTGGCCGCGGCGTCGGCGGCGTCGACCATTGCAGCGAGATCGCGCGCCGCTTCCGGCGGCAGCGACTTCGCGTCGACCATGAGGGGCGGCTGGCGCAGGCGTACGCCCGCCGCCAGACCGCCATGCTTGGACAATGAAACGATCATCGGTCTCCCGCAGGAATCGCGTCGGCTCACGCCGACGGCGCCAAGTTCAATTGCGGTCAATTGCGCGTCGCAACGCGCCGCGATTTGCCGCCGTTCACCTCGCGCGAGAGCGCCGACACCTGTTCCGCAAGCGCCGCGACCTGCCGCGACAGCGCGGCGAGCGAATCCTCTTCGCGCTGAGACTGGCCGTTGCCCCGACGCGCCCGTGGCGGGGTCTCCATGCGCGCGACGACCGGCGGGACGCGAACGCCGACATCCTGCCAGGCGGCGGCGACCGCCTGCTGTTCCCGGCTTCCCGCCCCATAGAGACGGTCAGCCATCATGAAGGTCAGTTCAGCGAAGCCCCTGAAATCGGTCGTCGGGCTCGACGCCTTCAGCGACTCGTACCAGATGTGGCCGGGCGCTTCCCAAGCGTAGCCGCCGATATCAGTCGCGGCAAGGTAAAACGCCTTGTTGGGAATGCCCGAGTTGATGTGAACGCCGCCGAAGTCGCCTTCGTCGGTATCGGGCAGGTCCTCATACCTGCTCATGTGGTCGGGTTGAGGATCCTTCCCGAAAGCGTCATTGTCATAAGCTCCACCCGGATTCTTCAGCGAGCGGAGCGCATCGCCGGCGATCGCCGGCGTGAAAATGTCGGCGCCGATCAGCCAGTCGGCGTCTTCGGCGGACTGTTTCAGGGTCCACTGCTTGACGAGCGAGCCGAACACGTCGGAGATCGATTCATTCAACGCGCCGGGCTGCCTGTGATAGACGAGGCCGGCGCTGGACTCGGTGACGCCATGAGCCAGCTCATGGCCGATCACGTCGAGCGAGCCGGTGAAATCGCTGAACAGCACGCCGTCGCCGTCGCCGAAGACCATCTGGCTCCCGTCCCAGAACGCATTGTTGTAGTCCCGGTCGTAATGGACGAAGCCGTTAAGACGCATGCCGCGGCCGTCGATCGAGTCGCGTTCGTAGACCTCCTTGTAGAAGTCGCGCGTCGCGCCGAGACCGTCGAACACCCGGTTCACCGATGCGTCGGACGACGCCTGTCCGTCCTCGGTGCGCGCGACTCGTGCCGCGGACAGATTGATCGAATTGCGGCAGTCATAAACCGTGCGTTGCGCCGCGCCGATATCTGCAAGCGTGAGCCGCGCGCGAATCGATCTCTGGCCGCGCAAACGGGTTGTCGTCAGCAGAGTGCGCATGGCGATCTGGCGCAACTCTTTTTTTTCGCTCTGAACGAGCCGCAAAAGGATATGTGGCGGAACGATGCAGTTGATGCAGGAACAATGCATAGAAAATCTCCTCGGCAATAAAGGCGCCGCCGCCGAAACGTCGGACGGCCGCCGTAGAACAACGCGGTCAGGGTAAAAAGGTTTCGTGATCGTCGAATCTGCGTCTTTGCCTGGGCCGCCAAAGGCGGATAACATGAAGGCGCAAAAAGCGATCGCCGCCGCGCGGAGGCGACACGCCACCGGGGAGCGCGCGCCATGTCCTTGCTGATTTTTCTGGGGCTCATCGCCGCCCTCGCCTTCTGGCTGGTCGGCGTCTACAACGGCCTCGTGTCGCTGCGCCAGCGCAGCAAACAGGCCTTCTCCGACGTCAATGTGCAGCTCAAGCAGCGCCACGACCTCGTGCCCAATCTCGTCGAGACGGTAAAGGGCTACGCCACGCATGAGAAAAGCACCCTCGAAGACGTGGTCAAGGCGCGCAACGCCGCCGTGGCGGCGCAGGGTCCGGCGCAGCAGGGCGCCGCCGAGGGCGTGCTGACCGGGGCGCTTTCGCGGCTGATCGCGCTCTCCGAATCCTACCCGGACCTGAAGGCGAACCAGAACTTCCAGCAGCTGCAGAGCGAATTGTCGGACATCGAGAACAAGATTTCCGCGGCGCGGCGATTCCTCAACAACACCGTCGCCGAATACAACGCCACGCGGGAAGGCTTTCCGGGCTTCCTCATCGCGCAGCGCTTCGGCTTCGAGCCGCTCGACTATTTCGAGCTCGACGAGGCGCAGCAACGGGCGATCGAAACCGCGCCGAAAGTGGAGTTTTAGGCGCGCGCGCGAAAACTGTCGTTCCCGACAGGCCGGAGGTCTGATCGGGAATCCGGCTTCAACACAATACAGTTCGAGTTCCTGCTGCGTCGCCGATCATGCGCGTCTCGCGCGCGTCGTTAACGACAGCGGCGACCTTGGCGGACAACAACATGTTCAAAGCCTACGGCCTTTATTCCTACATTCGCGCCAACGAAATTCGTTCGGGCTTTCTGCTCGCCGGCTTCGTCATTCTATTGCTGGCGCTGATGTTCTCCTTTGCGCTGCTGATCGAAGCGATGAGCGCGCATCCTGGCGCGCCTTTCGATTACATTCTTGCGCTCGCCGTCGATGATTTGAAGCGCGGCTGGCCGATCGGCGTCATCGTGGCGGGAATCTGGTTCTTCATCGCCTATCTCTTCCACCAGAAGATGATCGACTTCGCGACAGGCGCGGCGCCTCTGTCGCGCGCGGAATCCCCTCGAATATACAATCTGCTCGAAAATCTTTGCATCTCGCGCGGCGTGCCGATCCCGGCCCTGCAGATCATCGAGAGCGACGCGCTCAACGCCTACGCCTCCGGGCTGAAAGAAGGACAATATAAGATCGCGGTGACCCGCGGTCTGACGCGCTATCTGACCGACGCCGAACTGGAAGCCGTGCTCGGGCATGAATTGACCCACATCCGCAACCGCGACGCCCAGCTTCTCGTGATCGCGGTGATCTTCGCCGGCATCTTCGCCTTCGTCGCCGATCTGACGATTCGCCGCTGGGATTTTCCGTTTGGCTTCTCGCCGCACCGTCCGGAACGCGACGATGGCCGAAGAGGCAATGGCGGCGCGGCGCTCGCCATCCTCGTCGCGCTGTTCATCATCGCGCTGAGCTGGGGCGCCTCGGTGCTGATCCGCTTCGCGCTGTCGCGTTCGCGCGAATTCCTCGCCGACGCCGGCAGCGTCGAACTGACCAAGAACCCCGACGCGATGATTTCGGCGCTGCGCAAGATCGAAGCGCATGCGGCGATTCCCGCCATGCCGTCGCGCATGCAGTATTTCTTCATCGAATCGCCGGCGCTTCACCCCGGGTGGGGCTGGTTCGCCACGCATCCGAGCGTCGACGCGCGCGTCGCGGCGCTGATCAAATTCGCCGGCGGGCGGGACGTATCGGTTGAAGGAGAAGGACAGGCGCTGTCCGAATCGATCGACGCGCCGCGCCAAGTTGAACACGAAGCCGAAACCGCCTTCTTGCCTGAAGACGGACGCCCGCCGCTGTCGCCGCCTCGAGGTCCGTGGGGAAGCGCCGGCCGCTGATCGGCGCGCCGAGGCGTTCTGTCTCCGCGAAATCAGTGCAGCGCTTCATAATTAAACTAAATCCAAAGTAGAAACCTGGATCATTACACTTATTCCAAAACATATGATTTTTATCAGTACTGGACATGCGATAGGCTATGCGTGTCATTGGCGGCGTTTATCAATAGAGGGGTGTTGGGACCTTTGCGCTGACCGCTGATCTTGACCATTAAATTTCGCGGACGAGGCGCGGGCATGAGCATCACGGTTATCTTTGGTTCCGACGGCGGCGCGACCAAGGGGGTGGCTTCCAAAATTTCGAAAAAGTGCCAGGGGCGGTCCGTCGACATCAAGGACGCTACGACCGACGACTTCGAGAATTGCCATCTGCTGATCCTGGGTTCGCCGACCTATGGCGACGGCACGCTGCAGACGGATTGGGAAGAGAACATCGACAAGCTGCGCGGCGCCAATCTGAAGGGCAAGAAAGTCGCCCTGTTCGGCACCGGCGACCAGCAGACCTATCCGCTGTCCTTCGTAGACGCGATGGGCATCCTCTATGACGAAGTGTCGGCGCTCGGCGCGCAGGTGATCGGCTTCACCGAAACCGCCGGCTATGACTATGTCAGCTCCACCGCCGAACGGGACGGCAAATTCGTCGGCCTCGCGCTCGACCAGGACACCCA
>VGDY01000006.1 GCA_016869555.1 Alphaproteobacteria bacterium
AGAATTGCGCGTCGGTGAGATGGGCGCCTTCCGGCCCCGCATAGACGAGGGCGCCGGAAGGCCGCGCGGAATTGTCGAGGAGCGCCTTGTTCCAGAAACTCGCGGCGTTATGCGTGTCGAGCGCCACTTGCGCGGCGGCGAGCGGCGGAAAGCCGTAATAATCGTCGAGCGGGTTGAAGAATTTGATGTGCAGGATCGGTTCGATCCCTTCGCCGCGCATCTCGTAGCGCGCTTCCTGTCCGAGCGCGCGATAGACGAACGCCGCCGGCCAGCCGTTGCGCCCCGCCTCGATGCTCATGCGGTCGGGCCGCAGCGCGTAGAGTTCGCGCAGCTCCTCTTCGATCAGGACGGATTCGACATAGGCGTTGCCGTAAAGCAGCAGATTGGCGCAGATCGTCTCGATGAAGGAGGCGCTGGTGTCGAGCGGATTGGGCCGCTCGATGAGAGAGATCAGCGGATGATCGATCGCCTCGTCGCGGCCCTCATAGATAAGCCAGGGCACCGAGGCGGCGGCTTCCGCCACCATGCGCACGCAGCGATGGCAGACGGCGTTGCGCTCATAGCCTTCGCGGGTCAGCACCGTCGAATTGCGCGCGCTCCAATGCGGCTGTCCGAGCGCATGCATGGCGAGGAGCTTCGCCGCGCGCGAAGTTTTGGTTTCGCGCGCCGGCGCGAGAGCGCCGACGAGTCGCGAGAGCAGTGAGGGCATCGAATGTCCTTTGAAAGGAATGCGTCTCGTGGCGCGCTAAAGGTTTCGCGCGAACCCTCTCCCATCGGGAGAGGGTGGCCCTGCGAAGCGGGGCCGGGTGAGGGGTGTCGCAATTGGTGATTTGATGAGAAAGTTCACGCCATATCCGACGCCGTAACCCCTCACCCTGACCCTTTCCCAAAGGGAGAGGGAATGTCGCGCCTACACCCTTCGCATGCGCGGCTCGGGCGCTTTCGGCGTCAAGGCGAGCGCGGTGATCGCCCAGACCAGCGCGTCGAGCCGGTCGGGACTTCGCCCGGACGAAAGTCCGTCGGCGGCGAAATCGCACATTTCATCTTCGAGCGCCGGAAAGGCGCCGACATGTTTGACGCGCCCCTGCTCATAAAGCTGCGCTGCCGGCGCGGCGCGCAAATATTTGCCGCGCGTCGCCCGCGTCATCGTCACCGGGACGGAAGGATCGGCTTCATTCAGCACGGCGCGGACCATCTCGCCGCCCTGATTGACCTCGGCGACAAGCGCGTCGGCGGAAAGCTTGTGATAGAGCGCGATCGCCGCGCGCGCCCATTGCGCCGGCCGCGCCGCCGACAGAGTCGCGTCGGCGAGAACGTAAAGCGCGCCGCTGTCTTCAATCCCTGCAGCGACGATCCCGCAATTGTCGGCGCGCTTTCCGGAGCTCGCCGGCGGATCGACCGCGACGACGATGCGCTTCAAGGGCGGCGCCTCATGGACTCGGGCGCGCTCCAGCATGTCGCGCGTCCACAGCGCGTCCTTGCGCTCGTCGAGAATCTCGCCGTCGAGCTCCTGACGGCCCAATCGCGTGCCGGCATATTGCGCGACGACGCTTTCGAGAAACGACGGCGCCAGATTGGCGGCGTTCTCGCGCGTCAAGGCGCGGGTCACGACGCTCAAAGGATGCGCGATCAGCTCTTTCAACAGCGGCAGCGGACGCGGCGTCGTCGTGACGAGCTGACGCGGCCAGTCGCCGAGACGCAGGCCGAATTGCAGCATGTCCCATGTCTCCCTGGCGTAGCGCCATTTGGCGAGTTCGTCGCACCAGGCGGCGTGAAACTGCGGCCCGCGCAGGCTTTCCGGATCTTCCGCCGAAAAGGCCTGCGCCACCGCGCCCGAGTCCCATACGACCCGCTTGCGCGTCGTCTCCCAGCGCGGCCGATCGCGTCGCCCATGCACGGCGAGAAGACCGGAGACGCCTTCGACCATCACCTCGCGAACGTCGGCCGCCGTCTCGCCGACGAGCGCGATGCGGCCGAGCGGCGCCAGCGAAAATTGCGCGCGGCCGAGCGCCAGCGCTTTGACCCATTCGGCGCCGGCGCGCGTCTTGCCGGCGCCGCGTCCGCCGAGGATCAGCCATGTGCGCCAGGGCGCGCCGGTCGCCGCCAAGAAAGGCGGCCATTGATCGCGCCGCGCGACGAATTCCCAATCGTCGAGCAGCCGCGCCAGTTCTCTTGCGCTCAGACCTTCGAGCGTCTCATTCAGCCGGCCCTGCGCCGCGCAGTCGTTCAAGCCGTCGAGCAAGCTCCGCGCGGAGTTCGGCCAATTGGCGTGGCGGCGCGTCGTCGCCGTATTCGCTTCCGGCTTCTTCGTCGTCATCTTCTGCGTGGTTCTCGCGATCGTCGTTCTCGCGCCGCATGCGCTTCAATTCGGCGAGCGTCTTGACGAGGCTTGCGAGCGTGCGGGCGCTCGCCTCGATGGTCTTTGGCGCAGGTTTGGCGAGCGCCGCTTCGGCGCGGGCGAATTCCTGTTCGACGGCGTCTTCGAGCCGGGCGATGAGCCGGTTCGCGTCGCGCGGTTTTTTCGCGGACGGCGCGTCGTCTCCCGCCTTCTTGCGCGGCGCGCAGGCGGAGGCGCGCAGCGGCCAATTGTTGTTGACTCGATATGTGTAGAACTGCGCCTGCGTCATGCCGAGCAGTTCGAGAATCTCGCCGATCGGCGTGACGCCCGAGTCATAGAGAAGCTTCGCCTGCGCGATTTTTTCATCGCCGGGCGGAACGGATTTGGCTCGCATCCACAAACTCCGAATGCGTAATTGTGCGTGTAAGCTGCCGCTGTCGGCGGCGGCGCTCGCTTTTTGAAATTAGCGCTAGATTTCATCATTCCCGTAGGTATTAGAATCGGATAGCATTACGTCCAATTGCAGACACGGAGGTGTGTCGTGGGATTACATTATGAAAATCTAGATGCTCTCACGAGATCGTATATGTTAGCTGAATGTGACTTCGGCGCTTTTTATGAAAGTCCGCGGCTCACTCAAGAAGGATTGCTTAATTGGCCCGGTTTAATGAGAGAGGCGTCGGACGCTCACAATGATGATTGGCTAGCAGCACAGATCGTCGGATATGGCTACATGAAAGGAGAAGAGGCGTACTCTCGAAACGGAAAGTTATTTACACGCAGGATCAACATTCCTCATGCCGCTCAATAACTCGGTGAAGGCGAATTCAATAGGTTTTATATTCGCGCACTCTGTTCTCGCGCAATCGACAATGGCATTGAGAATCTGCTTGTTTACCGTGCGAGAGCGTCTGAACGACCGCGCCCCGAATCTGAAGCAAAAATCGGGATGCAAATCAGCCCTGATGAGCTAAGAGAAGCCCTGCGCAAGAATGACTTTGTGACGATTGAAGACGCGCTGGCTGTCCCTGGAGGGCCGAATTCCGGCCTCAGCGTGAAACTCACTTAGGATGATGACTCCAGAAGCCCCTGACTAGAAAGTTGTCTTCATTTAGCGCGTACTGCTCCCATTGTTCCGCATCACATGCGCGCCAATTCAGATCGATGGAGCGAACGTACCCTCCTTCGATCACCAAGCCGTACTCTCGAGAAAGTCGGTCCAGAGCAAGTGTAAACGGGCTCATTCGGCGATGCCGCTTGAGTGGGTCAATCTCGTTTGTCATGCGTGTTTTTTCTCCGGCCGTGACAGCGCTATTCGCTAGTGCCGTGGAGAGGTAGAGCAACGTGCGAGGCAGATCGTAAACAACAAAAGCATGGGGCAATATTGGGATATGGCGAAGTGACCGCTCATGGAGCCGCATACGCAATGGTTGAACAAGATGGTGCGTATTTTGGTGCGGGGAGGTTTATGCTTATAATTCGAGGCAAATCGAGCGTGCAATTGTAGCGGCGATTAACGCGAAGGATATGGCAAGGCCGCTGGTTGCGGCCTTGCGTTACGCGGCCATCTTTGGTCGGTAATTTGATGGGTCTGACCCATCTATCACGATAGGCGGAGTTTCAGCGCTAGGCTTGCACCATCCGGCTATTTCTTTCACGTCGGTGTCGTCTGGCAGGCCCAGTTTCTGGATGGCGAGTAGTCTCAGGACAGCTTCTGCGTTTCCGTCTATCTCAACCTCCTCACGCTCCCACCGGCTGATTGCCAGTGCTTCACGGTGTAGAACATCCGCTAGTTCGGACTGCGTCATCCCCATTTCGGTGCGCAGGAATCGTAGCTCGCTACCGTTCATGCTCGAACGGCGGTTTACGATTCCGTGCGCGATGGCCTTATGGAGTCCATTGATATTGGGGATCATCACGCATTCTTCGCCGGCATCATCTTTGAGGAAGTTGACTCCCTCAATAATGACGTTGTCCAGCCCGCTATCAGTGTAACGGAAGATACTCATATTGCGTGCTCCCAAGGTGTCATACAGGTGACCAAATGGACAGGTTTTCCCATCCAAAAAATGCGCCATTAATCCACCCACATCACAGTGACGACTTTTATGGTGCATCTGTCAGCGTCGGGAAGTGCGACAACACGCACGGTCCGACTCCCAGAATTGGGAGAACGGGTCTGGGTTCTATATTTAAAGCAGCCCGACCGCGTTGACTCTTGAGCTTCATCGTAAACAAACCCATGCTTGAGTACGTACAAAACGTCGCTGATTATCAGCTTCCTCTCCGCCATTTGCTCGCGAGCATGTGTTGTCAATATAAGATCAAGGCATTCGCTTTTCGCGATTGCTCTGATCGTATTTGTCGCATCTGCTGGGGACCATGGTTGCGGCTTCGAAATCACCTTGATCACGTTAGCAGCCATTCTGGCCCCGCTCGGGTAAGATGAACGCTTATCATAATGATAAGTTCCATGCCAAGACGATTCAATAGGCATTGGTAAATTTCGGCGCAGTATGTTGCTCATGTGCAACATCCGCGATGATAAAATCATGTATTAACAAATAGTTAAACGAGTAGTGCGATTGTGCGCTAGGGCCGCGTGCTCGAAACAGCCCATTGGGGCTAACACCATGCCGTTTTCCAGCACTTTTTTTTGATCCAAAACCAAACAAGGCACATCGTTTCTGCCCAGTATTCCTATGGCTTCACCTATACCGAGGTGTTGGGCATGACAGGCGTTGAACAGTTCGGAACGCTGTCTTAAAAAAGCGATCCCCTCGGCGGCAAGGCGCGAGGGGATCGAGAAGGCGCGGAGAGACAGGGAGGAGGGGACGCCGCGCCGGTAAACTCATTCGCGCCGCTCAAGCGCAATTTTGGAGCATGGCGGTTTTCTATAGGACTAACGTCCGGCTGTCAAGGAATATATTCCAGATGCGGAAAATGTCCCTCACCACCGCGCCTTCTTCGGCCAGCGCTTGGGCCACAGCCGGATAAAATCCGGCAGATCGTCGGTGTCGACATCGTCCTCGCCCGCTTCGATCCGGCCGCGGGCCGAGACGCCGGCGCAATGGACGCTCTTCGGATCGCCGGAGATCAGCGGATGCCAGGGCGGCAGCGGCTTACCCTGAAAGCGCAGGAGATAGGCGCAGGTCGGCGGCAGCCAGCGAATATCCTTGAGCTTTTCAAGCGTTAGCCGCACGCAGTCGGGCACGTAGCGACGCCGGCGCGGATAGTCGCCGCAGCGGCAGCTCTCCTGGTCGAGCAATTTGCAGGCGACGCTCGTGTGATAAATCGCGCCGGTGTCCTCGTCTTCGAGCTTGACGAGGCAGCAGCGCCCGCACCCGTCGCAGAGCTGCTCCCATTCGGCGCGGGTCAATTCCGCCAGCGGCTTTTCCCAGAACGGCGACTCGATCCGCGCCGGCGCGGCCGGCAGGGCATTTTCGCCTTTTTTTAACGCCATTCTTCTCTTTCGGCTTGCCGCATTGCGCGCTGGAAACCATAACGGCATGTGGGTCGCGCGGACTGTCGTCAAGATGGCTTAAAAAGTGTTAAAGTCCACGTAGCGCCGGTAAGTATGATCGGCGTGAGGGAGCATTCGAGCTGTGTTGAAGCGTTTCCAGGCTTCCGCTTTCGTCAAGCGTGTCAAGCGCATCCTGCTCGGGTTCGACGCGCTGATCGACTCCGCCATGTATCAGAGCGGGCGGCGGGCCCGCGAGCGCTATGAGGATTTCTCGACCTTCATGGAGCGCTTCCACGTCTCGGGCGTCGCCCGGGTCGGGGTGGAGCTGTCCTGCGAGGCGCTGACTCTCGGCCTCGGCGCCGGGATCGTCGCCATGGCGCTGGCCTCCTCGGCCTTTCAGATGACCAGCGACGAGAACTGGCTCAAGCAGACCGATCTCGCCGTCACCTTCCTCGACCGCTACGGCGCGGATGTCGGCCAGCGCGGCATCAAACATGACGACGCCGTGCCGCTCGAACAATATCCCGACTATCTGATCAAGGCGGTGCTGGCGACGGAAGACCGCCGCTTCTATGAGCATTTCGGCATCGACGTGATCGGCACGCTGCGGGCGCTGACCGTCAATGCGCGTTCGTCAGGGGTGGTGCAGGGCGGCTCTTCGATCACCCAGCAGCTCGCCAAGAATCTTTTCCTCTCTAACGAGCGCACCATCACCCGCAAGATCAACGAGGCCTTTCTGGCGCTTTGGCTCGAGCACCATCTGACCAAGCGCGAAATCCTCAAACTCTATCTCGACCGCGTCTATATGGGCGGCGGCGCCTTCGGCATTCAGGCGGCGGCCGAATTCTATTTCGGCAAGTCGGTCAAGGACGTGACGCTCGCCGAAGCGGCGATGCTCGCCGGTCTGTTCAAGGCGCCGACGAAATACGCGCCGCATGTCAATCTGCCGGCGGCCCGCGCCCGCGCCAATGACGTGCTGAACAATCTCGTCGTCTCGGGCCTGATGACCGAAAGCCAGATCATCGCCGCGCTGCGCAATCCGGCGACGCCGATCGACCGGGCGCGCGAGACGAGCCCCGACTGGTATCTCGACTACGCCTACAGCGAAATCCGCAGGCTCGCTCAGGAGGGCAAGCTCGGCGACACTCGCGTGCTCAGCGTGCGCACCGCGCTCGACTCCAACGTCCAGCGGCGCGCCGAAGAAGTCGTCGAGACCAATCTGCGCGAGCAGGGCCGCAGCTTCCGCGCCAAGCAGAGCGCGGCGGTGGTGATGGAGCCGGACGGCGCGGTTCGCGCCATCGTCGGCGGGCGGGACTATGGCGCGAGCCAGTTCAACCGCGCGACCGACGCCGCGCGCCAGCCGGGCTCCTCCTTCAAGCCCTATGTCTATCTGACCGCGCTGATGAGCGGCAAATACAAGCCGACGACCATCGTCACCGACCGGCCGACCTGCATCGGTAATTATTGCGTCCATAATTACAGCGGCGGCTACGCCGGCTCCATGCCGCTCGCCATGGCGTTGGCGAAATCCTTGAACACAATCGCCATCCAATTGTCGCAGGCGATCGGCAATGGCGATTCGCGGATCGGCCGCGCCAAAATCATCGACACCTGCCGGCGTCTCGGCATCACTACGCCGCTTGAGGATACGCCGTCGCTGCCGGTCGGCCAGAGCGACGTCATTCCGCTCGAACATTCGGCCGCTTACGCCGCCTTCGTCAACGGCGGAAAGAAGGTCACGCCCTACGCCGCCGTCGAAATCCGCAACCGCCAGGGCGATCTGCTCTATCGCCACGACCGCGACGCGCCGCCGCAAAAGCAGGCGGTGCCCTACGACAAGGTCGTCGAACTCGCCGGCATGATGAAGAAGGTCGTCGAGGAAGGCACCGGCAAACGCGCCCAGCTGGGCCAGGGCATCGACGTCATCGGCAAGACCGGCACCACGAACGGCTACAAGGACGCTTGGTTCTGCGGCTTTTCCGGCACGATGGGCGGCTGCGTCTGGTACGGCAATGACGACAATGCGCCGATGAACAACATGACCGGCGGCACGCTGCCGGCCGGCACCTGGCATGACATCATGGCCTATGCGCATCAGGGCGCGACCTTGAAGCCGATCGTCGGATTGCGGCCTGATCCCAAAGGCGCGACGGCCGCCGCCAACGCCAATGTGGTGAAACCCGTCGAACTCGGCGCCCCGCAGCGGCCCGCGACCTTGTCGAAGAGCGCGATCCAGGCGCTCGAATCGATACAGATGAAGATCAAGGCGGTCGGCGGCGACAAGCAGAGCGCGCTCGAGGCGCCCGAACCCGTTGCGTCGGGCGCCGCGCCGCAGGCGCTGCGCGAAAGCCACGCAGCCGACGGCGGCGTCATCAGATAGCGGCGGGAGCGCTTCCTTGGACCTTAGGCCTTATGCGAATTATCTGCGCGCCGGCTCGGCGATGATCGCCGGCCTCGCGATCGGCCTGCTGGCGACCGTGCTGTCGCTCAACGCCGGCTATGGCTTCAATTCCCTGCGCGCCGGGCCATGGGCCGCCTGGCCCCATATCGGCGGCGCCGACATCGATCCTTATGCGCGGGCGGTGATCTCGCGTTCCGGCGAAGCGCCGCTCGGCCGCGATCAGGGACTGGCCTTTATCGCGCGCGCCGACTCCGACGGCGCGGCGCTTGACGGCGAATGCGCCTATCGCATCGTCGATCCGATGCCGGCGGCGCGTTTCTGGACGATCGCGCTCGCCAGTCCCGACGGCAGGCTCGTCGCCAATCCCACCGAGCGTTACGGCTATTCCTCGGTCGATGTTCTGCGCAAGGAAAACGGCGCTTTCGAAATCGACGTCGCCCGGGAAGCGCGGCCCGGCAATTGGCTGTCGCCGGGACAGGCGCAGGGTTTCGTCGTCATGCTCCGGCTCTATGATACGCCGCTCGACATCGAGTCTAATCCCGATCCCAATTCCTTTCCAAAAATCGTGAAACTCGGATGCGCCTGAATATTCCCGATCGCTATCTCGACCTCCTGCCCTGGCTGATGGCCACGCTGCTCGTCGCCGGGATCGTGCATATCGTTTCGGTGCTGCTGATGCCGACCGTCGCGCCGCGCGACGCGCTGGGGCGGCTTGCGACTTATGTGAAGAGCGCCGCGCCGGCGGAAGGCGTGGTGCTGCTGCCGCCAATGGCGCCCGGCGACGAGACGCTTCCCTTCGAGGATCCGGCCTTCGCCGAGGCGGTCTGCGTCTATGATCTCGGCAAGGGTCCGCTGCGGGTCAAGACCAGCGTCGACGGCGAGGATTTTCTCGGCCTGTCGTTTCACGCCAACGCCGGCCGCATCTATCATTCAATGACCGATCGCTCGGCGATCAAGGGCAAAATCGACATCGTCATCGGCGACGCGCGCCAGATCGACGCCATGCAGAGCGCCGATGAGGGCGACGCCCCGCCGCCGTCGGAAGTGCGGCTGACGGCGCCGGCGAAGCGCGGCTTCGTATTGATCCGCTCTTTGGCCAAGCGCCCCTCCGACCAGGAGCGCGCGCGCAACAGATTGAGCGCGATCAGCTGCCAGAGATTCGATTTGCCGCAGGGGTAAGGGACGCTATCATTCCCGGCAGGCCGAAGGCGTGATCGGAATCCCGCATCTGGAATGAGATTGGGCGAGGCCTGCGTTTGGCGGCGCGAAAGAGCCGCGCGTCAATTGCCGTCGTTTGGCAATCCGGGAAGCGGCAGAATTTCGATGCCTTCTTCGAGCAGCGCCTTCGCCTCTTCGAAAGTCGCATGACCGCGGATCGGGCGTCGCTCGGTCTCGCCGTCCTCCATCGCGCGCGCTTCCTCCGGAAAGCGGTCGCCGACGTCTTCCGTATGCGCGACCACCGTGTCGTGCAGCTCGCGCAGCTTGCTGCGAAGCTCGCGCGCGGCGTCGTCGCGCGGCTTGGCGATATTGGGCGCCATCACGTCGCGCGCGATTTTCGTCGAGTCGCAAAAGGGGCAGGAGATCCGTCCTTCGGCAGCCTGCTTCTCGAATCCCGCGCTGTCGCGAAACCAGCTGTCGAAGCTGTGGCCGGCGTCGCAGATGAGCGAATAGCGGATCATGCCGGCGCGCCGCCGGCGAGCAGCGCGTCGAGCGCGCCCGCGCTGTCGAGCGCGTAAAGATCGTCGCAGCCGCCGATGTGCCGGTCGTCGATGAAAATCTGCGGCACGGTCGAGCCGCCATTGGCGCGCTGACTCATCCGGCGGCGTCCGAGCGGGTCCCACGCGACCGAGATTTCTTCGAATTCGGCGCCCTTTTGCGTCAGCAGCCGCTTGGCGGCGACGCAATAGGGGCAGGTCGGCGTGGTGTAGATTTCGATGCGGGGAGCCATGGCGCGCTTATACTCTGGCCTTTACGCGCTTGTCACGGCCCGGGCGAAAACGAGGAGATCGACGCGCGCCGCGCCCGCCCTGAGCAGAGCGCGGGTGGCGGCGTTGGCCGTCGCGCCCGTGGTCAGCACATCGTCGACGAGCATGACATTGCGGCCGAAGACCGCGTCGGCGCGTTCCGGCGCGACGCGAAAGGCGCCGGAGAGATTGGCGGCGCGCTGCGCCCGCGTCAGCCCGACCTGCGGCGCCGTCGGCTTGACGCGCAACAGCGCCGTCATCTCCGCCGGCACGGCGCACTCGCGGGAAATCGCCTGCGCCAGCGCCGCCGACTGGTTGAAGCGGCGCGCCAGAAGCCGCAGACGGTGCAAGGGGATGGGCACGATCACGTCGGCGTCGGCGAGGAGTTCGGCGCCGGCCCGCGCCATCCAGCGGCCGATCGGTTCGGCGAGCTCCAGCCGGTCGTAATATTTCAGCCGGTGCGCCAAGGCGCGCGCCTTGTCGCTGTCGTAGCGCGCGACCGCCCTGGCGCGGCCGAAGGCCGGCGGATTGGCCGCCGCTTCGAGCGAGATCAGGCCGGGCTGCGCAAGGTCGCGTTCGAAAGGCGTGCCGAGCCGCTCGCAATAGGGGCGCTCGATGAAGGCGATCTCGCGCCAGCATTCGGCGCAGATCGCGCCATGGGCGGCGACGGCTCTTCGGCAGACCAGGCAGGACGGCGGATAGACGAGGTCGAGAAGCGCAAGCCCCGCCCAGGCAAAGGGTCGAAGGAGGCCCGTCGCCGCGCGCCGCGTCATTGGCCGGAACTCGCAAATTCAGGGGTTGAGCACAGGCGCAAGCCTAACGCATCCTAGGGGCCGGGAAAAGAATCGGTCGCGGGCCGGTCGGTCGGCGCTTCGCGGGCGCCAAGCGAAGCGCCGCCCAACAGGAGAAAGACGCCGATGAGCGAGTTCCACGCGATCTTCATCATCGCCTGCATCGCCGTGCTCGCGCCGCTGCTCAACCGGATTCCAATTTTCGCGCGCGCGCCGATCGTCGCCATCGAGCTTTTTCTGGGCATGCTCGTCGGCCCGAGCGGCGCGGGACTGGTCAGCGCGGACAGCGCCTTGGACTTTCTCAGGGAGTTTGGGCTCGCCTATCTGTTTTTTCAGGCGGGATTCGAGTTCAACCAGAAGGAGATCAGCGGAAAGCCGCTGCGACTCGGACTTTACGCATGGCTCGTGTCCCTGGGCCTCTCGATCATTATCTCCGGCGCGCTTTACCTTCTCGGCCTCGTCGAGGCGCCGCTGCTCGTCGCGCTGATCCTGCCGACTACGGCGTTCGGCATTCTGATCCTCATGTTGCGTCAGGCCGGAGAGCTCGATGACGAATTCGGACATTACGCGCTTGGCGTCGCGGCGGTCAGCGAACTCGGGCCGCTCCTTCTCGCCTCAATCGTTCTCGCGCAACACGATCATCATCTGCACCAGACGCTGCTCAGCGCGCTGTTCATGGCCATCGGAATCGCAACGATCGTGTTTCTCAAGAGGGCGCGTTCCGACCGTCTTGCGGATAGCGTCGTCCGCTGGCTCGGCGACGGCGAATTGCTACCTATCCGAATCTCGCTCGTCATCCTGCTCGGCTTCATCTCATTCGCCGATCGGCTGGGCATGGAGCTGGTGGTCGGCTCCTATATGGCCGGCATGGCCGTCGCGGTCCTCGTGCATGGCACCAAAGCCCAGATTCTCGAGGAGCGTTTGACGGCGATCGGCTCCGGCTTTTTGATTCCGCTGTTTTTCATCGAGAGCGGCGTAGCCTTCGATTTTCCGGCGCTGGTCTCTAGCCCCGCCAGCGTCCTGCGCTTCATCGTCTTCTGCCTGGCGTTCCTCCTCATTCGTCTGGCGCCGCTCAATCTTTATCGAGGGACGCTGCCGGAGCGCGACATGCCGGCCTTGGCGCTGCTGTCATCGACCACGCTGCCGCTGGTCGTCGCGCTGACTTATCTTGGGGTGAGCCGGGGCCAGATGTCGCCCGAGACGGCCGCGGCGCTTGTCGGCGCCGCGATGGTGACCGTCACGGCGTTCCCGACGATCGCCTTCTGGCTGCGCGGAACGGATCGGCAATCGCGTTTCGAGACCGGCGTGTCGCTGGTCGCTCACGCGGTCGCCGATTGGTTCTCGTTGCAGGCGTCAAGCGCGGTCGCGAAACTTCCCCCGCACTGGCCTGAAGCGATCCGAAATTTCGAGCAGCGCATTCTCGCCCGCTTCAATCGCACGGAAAATTAGAATCAGCCGAGCAGGCCGCGCGTCTTTGGCGCGAGCGGATTGTCGGCGAGCGCCTTTGCGTCGGGGCGATCAGGCGCCGGGTGATTGACGAGCGCGCCGTAGAGTCCCTGGACGAAGCCTTCGTCGAGATCCTTGACGATGAAGACGATGCGCGTGCGCGTGTCGGCGTCGGGCCAGGCGTCAAGGCGATGCGGCGGGTGGAAGACATGCTGCACGCCATGGATCGCCACGGGACGCGAGGGGTCGTCGGCGAGCGCCACGATTCCCTTCACGCGCAACATGCGCGGCCCATGGGTGTGGCGCAGAAGATCGATGAAAATGTCGAAGGACGCCGGCGTCAGCGGCGTGTCCGATGAAAAGCAGAAAGCGCGAATATGGGCGTCATGCCGGTTCGCGTCCTGGCCATGATGCCCGTGCGCTTCGTCGTGATGCTCATGGCCGTCGTGCTCATGGCCATGAGCATGGCCGTGCTTATGGCCGTGATCATGACGGGCGTGTTCATGCGCCTGCGCCGCTTCGACCGCTTCGGCGTTGAGCCATTCCTTCACGCGCGGCGTTTTGGTTGCGGGATCATAGAGACCGCAGTTGATCAGCGCCTCCGGGCGCGCTTCGCCCGTCGCGGCGTCGAGCTGCAGGGCGCCGGGATTGAGGCGCATGAGCCGCGCCTTCAGCGCGCCGAGCCGCTTCGCGCCTTGCGGCAGATCGGTCTTGGCGATGACCAGCCGGTCGGCGACGGCGGCCTGTTTGACGGCTTCCTCATGCGAATCGAGCGTCGCTTCGCCATTGACCGCGTCGATGAGCGTCACGACGCCGTCGAGCCGATACCGCATCATCAGATAGGGGTGATACATGATCGCGTGCAGGATCGGCGCGGGATCGGCGAGACCGGTCGTCTCCAGCACGACGCGCTTGAACGGCTTGATCCGGCCGTTGTCGAGGCGCTTCAGCAAATCTTCGAGCATATTCACCAGATCGCCGCGGATCGTGCAGCACACGCAGCCCGAACTCATCAGCACCATGTCGCCGTCGATCTTCTCGATGAAGAGATGATCGAGGCCGATCTCGCCGAATTCATTGATGAGGACCAGCGTATCGGCGAGCGCCGGCGAGGCGAGCAGTCGATTGAGCAGCGTGGTCTTGCCGGCGCCGAGAAAGCCGGTGAGGACGGTCAGCGGAATCGGCGGCGGCGCGGATCGCGTCGCGCGGCTGGCGGCGGCATTGGCAAGATCATTCATTCAGGCGGGACTCGCGCCGGAGCAGGAGAAATTTCCCGCTCGCGGAAGGCGCGCATTTTCGCTGAAAACGCGACGCGTTTCCAGAACGAACGGTGTTTCTCAGCTTTTGCCCGGCTCGGCGGGGGAGCGCAGTTTCGGCGCGACCGCGCGTTTCTGAGCTTCGGCGGGAGGCGCGGCGGTTTTGGGCTTGGCCGCGCTTCTTGCCGCCGCCTTTGGCTTTGGAGCGGGCGCGACTTCGCTCGCTTCCGGGGCCCCGGCGGCGTCGGATGTGGCGGCGGCTTCGGCCCTGGCGGCCCTTGCCGCCGCCGCGCGCGCCGCTTTCACGGCCTTCGCATGCTTGGCGCGGCGCAGCGAGACCGCGTCCGGCGCCGGCTTGCTGATCGGCGAAGCGTTCGCGTCGCCGGGCTCCGGTTGCGCCGCATAGGCGGTGAGATCAGGCTGCTCGCCGACGGGCGCGCCCGGCGCCCGCGTCCGGGCCACGGGCCCGACATAGCCCGGCGCCCGTCCGACATAGACGGGCACGGGCTCAAATCGCGGACGCGGCAGATGCGCGATTTCCTTGGCGTTCATATGCGGCAGCTGTTGAGCGCCGCTCAGCGTGTCGAGCAGCGGAACGCCGGAGCCGACAGGGACCGACGCGTCTTCGATTTCCGCCATGAATTGGGCCGCGCCGGGGCCGCGATGATGGCACACCGCCTCGCGCAAATCGGGCGCCGCAGTTGGGCCCGAGGACGGCAGCGAAGCGAGCGAGGCGACGGCCGCGCCGCTCTGGAAGCCGCGGTCAAGCAAGGCCGCCGTCTTCGCCGTGCGCAGAATCGGATTGGGCGCGCCGAGGACGACGGCGATCAGACGCCGGCCGCCGCGGGTGGCGGAGGCGACAAGATTGAATCCGGCCGAGCAGGTGAAGCCGGTCTTCATGCCGTCGGCGCCGGGATAACGGCCGAGGAGATGGTTGTGGGTGGGGATGATCTGCTTGCCGAGCTGCATCGCGCCGATGTTGAACAGATTGGCGTGTTCGGGAAATTGCAGGTAGAGGGCGCGGCCGAGAATGGCGAGATCGCGCGCCGACGTGACCTGCCGTTCGTCGGGGAGGCCGTTCGGATTGTACCAGACCGACTGCGTCATGCCGAGCGACGCGGACGCGCGGTTCATGTCGTCGGCGAAGGCTTCGACCGAGCCGGACACGCCTTCCGCGATGGCGACGGCGATGTCGTTCGCCGATTTCACCATCAGCATGACGAGCGCATTGCGCAGGGTGACTTCCGAGCCGGCCCTGAAGCCCATCTTGGAGGGCGCTTCGCGGCAGGCGCGCGGCGACATCATCACCGGCGTGTCGAGCGAGATGCGGCCCTGGCGCGCCGCGTCGAGCGCGACATAAGCCGTCATCAGCTTCGTCACCGAGGCGGGAAACCAGGACGCTGTCGCCTGATCATGCGAGAGCACGGCGCCGGAAGAAACGTCGATGACGATCGAGGGCGTCGCGCGGGCGGGCGCAACGGCGCCAAGCGAGACCAGCAATGCGGCAGCGGCCGCAATCAAAGTGGACTTCGAGAAGATCATCCGCTTAGCCCCATGAGACCCGTCGCCGAAACGCGCGGGCTCGCATGAAAACGCCAACATTATAATAGCGCCATAGGCGCAAAGCCGGGATAGGCCGAGATTTGGGCGATTCGGGGACGGCGTTAGCGGATGGTTAACCGTAATTCTTAACAGAAGGCGAGTCGGCGGCCATCATTGCCTTCGGCGCGCGAGTTCCGGCTCGACGAGCTGATATCTGATGACGAACTTCAGCGCCCGACTCCAGGATTGATCGGTCTCGCCGCGCAGATCGGCTTGCGCGGCATGCGCCAGCTCACCTGTGCGCGCGTCGCGGATGCGGATGTCGAGATTTTGCTCCATCACGCTGATTTTTCGAAAGAAGCAGACGAACGACAGGTCCGCGCCAAGCGCCAGGGCGATATCGGCGTCGCAGCCGTTGCATTTGCGCAGCCAGTGATCCTTGACCCTCTGGTCGGTCGAGGCGCTTCCGTCGACGATGTCGAACAACCCGGATTGCGCCAGTAGTTCGCGCGCGAGCGCGGTCATTCTTTGCAGGCGGGCGGTTTCCTCGGGACTTTCGCCGGCGATCGGACCGCCGGCGGAGAAATCGTCGAGCTCGATGTCGAAGACCGCGAGTTTCAAGCGCGCAGGCGATTGCGCCCGAGTCTGCGCGCCGCCGGCCATCGCCAAGACCAGAGCCATGATAAGAAGGCGCGTCAGCGCTAATTTGCCCATCGCAAAGCTCCGCTCTTCGTCCAGGGAAGACGATAGCTTCTCGAGGGCGCGGCCGGCTTCGGATGTTCGCCCCGATCCGATTGGGCAAATCTCCTCTTCTCGGCGGATCAGGCGGCGGGCGCGTCCCCGACGATTCCCGCGCCGATCGCCAACCAGACGAGATGGGCGTCGGTGCGCGCGCCGATCTTGGCCTTGATCTGATAGTGGTAGTTTTGAACCGTTTTCGGACTGAGATTGAGAATCGCGGCGATGTCCTCGGTGGTTCGGCCGGATGCGACAAGCCGCAGGATTTCAGTCTCTCTCGGGCCAAGCTCGTCGATGAGCGCGCGACCCGCGCCCAATCGCTCCGCCGCGATTTCGCGCGCGACGTCGTCGCTGAGCGCCCGGCCGCCTTTGGCGACGATCGCGACGGCGCGAAGCAGTTCGGCGGCGTCGCTGCTTTTCGTGACATAGCCCGAGGCGCCGGCTTCAAAAGCTTTCAGCGCGAAGGCCGTGCCGCCATGCATGGTGAAAATCAGGATGCGCGCGTTCCTGTCCCACTGCCGGATATGGCGCACCGCCTCGACGCCGCTCGCGCCGGGAAGAGAAAGGTCCATGATCACGACGTCGGGCGAAGCGCTGCGATAGGCCTGGTAGGCGTCGGCGGCATTGTCGGCTTCGGCGACGATTCTGTAGCCCGGCTGACGTTCGAGCAGCCGGCGATATCCCTCTCTTACGATCGGATGGTCGTCGACGAGGAGAATGGCGATCATGCGAGCGCGAGACCTCTGATCGGCGCGGGTGCGACTGGGATCGTTGGAAGGCGCGCTACGACGCGGACGCCGCGCGCGGCGTCGCTGATCGAAAGGCTGCCGCCGAAGGCCGCGATGCGCTCGCGAATCCCGAGAATGCCGTGGCCGGAGGAGGCGGCGAGGCGCGACGCGTCGCCGCCGCCGTCATCCTCGACCGTCAGCGCGACGAGTCCATCCTTTGAAGGGGCGCGCTCGATGCGAAGATAAACATTCTTCGAGTCGCCGTGCCGCATGGCGTTGGTCAGACATTCCTGGGCGATGCGATACAGACTTGTCGAAACTGCTTGCGGAAGGTCGGCGAGATCGCCGAGGAGCCTGAGATGGACGACGGCCTTACGGTCGGCCTTGGCGTTCCAGCGCGCGGCGAGCTGAACCAGACAGGCTTCGAGTCCGAGTTCCTCAAGGTCCTGCGAACGCAGGCGGGCGAGCGCGTCGCGCAGCGTCGTCATCATGCGCTTGGCGACGCGCGCGATGGCGCGCGCGTCCTCCGCGACGCCGGGGTCGGTCCCGGCCGCCGCCGTTTCGATCGAGCCGGCGAAGGCGAGGGTCGCCGTCAGGCATTGACCGAATTCGTCATGAAGGTCCCGGGCGAGCGCGCGGCGCTCCTCCTCCTGAACCTCGAACAGCCGTTTGGTCAGCGCGGCGCGCTCCGCCGTGGTTTGCGCCAGCCGTTCGGCAAGATCGTTGACCGCGCGCGCGATCAGGCCGAATTCGCCTTTGCTGACGGAGCTGAGCCGGCGGTCGTAATTCCCTTGCTCCAGCTGGCGCAGTCCTTGGACAATGGCCCGCGTCGGCGCCAGCGCATGGACGATGGCGGCGGCGGCGAGCACGCAGATGCAGATCGCCATTGAGGCCGCGACGCTCACAATGATCGAGATTTGCCGCCAAGCCTGCCGGATGGCCGCGTCCGGCTCCGCCCTGACGGAGATCGCGCCGGTTTCCGGCTGGCGTACGGTTAGTGGGCGAACGATCGGCGCATGCGCGCCGAATATAAGCTGATAGGCGGTCGAAAACCATGCAGGCGCCGCCGCGCCGACCCCTTCGAGTTGGCTGCAAAGCGTGCGCGGCGCTTCCTCTCCCGGCGCGTAGCTGATGCACACGCCGGGCGAGACGAGCTTCAAGGTCGCCAGCGACTCCCACTCGGGACGGGGCAGAATATTGTCGCGCCGCATGCTGCCGCGCCACAAAATCGCGTGCCAGTAGAGATTTTCGAGTTCATGCGCCACGCGCTCGGCGGATGTCGCCGCTTCGGTTTCGATCGCGCGATGCGCGTCGACCATCACCCAGCCCGCCGTCAGCGTCAGACAGAGAAGGGTGATGGCGACAAGCTGCAGGACGAGCCCGATGATCAACCGCATTGGCGCATTCCTTGCTGCGTGGATTTACCCTCCAGTAGAACAGGAATTGGGAGGAGCGCCAATGCGTTCAGCCGCTTTAGGCCATAGATCGGGCAATTTGCCCGATCGGCCGAAGCCGATTTGAATTCTTTGAAATTTTCGGCGCGGCCAGAGTGGATATGGTAATGTAAAGCCTGGACGAAAACGCCAGCGACGCTTCGGACCGGCCGGCGGAGGGCCCATGCGTCTTCGCGTCTTCGCGCGCATGGACTCCGGCTCGTGATCGAAAAGCTTGAATTCCTGATCGCCGTCGCAAGAGAGAAGAGCTTCTCGCGCGCCGCGGAGATTTGCGGCGTCACCCAGCCCACGCTCTCGGCCGGCGTCAAGCAGCTCGAAGATTCGCTCGGCGTGTTGCTCGTCAACCGTTCGTCGCGCTTTCACGGGCTGACGGCCGAAGGCGAGCGCGTGCTCGAATGGGCGAAGCGCATCGTCGGCGACGCGCGGGCGATGCGCCAGGAAGTCCGCACGCTCAAGGAAGGCCTTGCCGGCCAGTTGAAGATTGCGGTCATACCGACGGCGCTCGGCATCGTTTCGGCATTGACCACGCCCTATCGCGAGAAGCATCCGGGCGTTCGTTTTTCGGTGATTTCCGCCTCGTCGAGCGAAGTGCTGACCATGCTCGACAATCTCGAGATCGACGCCGGCATCACCTATCTCGACAATGAACCGCTCGGCCGGGTGCGCACGGTGCCGCTCTGTTCGGAGCGCTACCGTCTGTTGACCTTCGCGGACAAGCCGCTCGGTGACCGCGAACGCGTGACATGGGCCGAGATCGGCCACATCGAGTTGTGCTTGCTGACGCCCGATATGCAGAACCGTCGCATCGTCGAGCAGCTCATTCGCAAGGGCGGCGCGGAGCCCGTGCCGGCGCTGGAGTCGAACAGCGTCATTCTGCTGTTCGATCATGTGAAATCCGGGCGCTGGGCGACCGTGCTGCCGGAAAAGCTCGCCAAGACGCTGAATGTCGCGCCGCCCCTTCGCTCGATACCGATCGTCGAGCCGGAGGCGGTGCACGAAATTGGCCTTGTCGCGCCCCAGCGCGAACCGGTGATCCCATTGGTCGCGGCGCTGGTCTCAGAGGCGAAGAAGCTCGCCGAGAGCCGAGCGCTTGGTGATTGATAGGTTTGGCCTATCGCGTAACGAAGGGTCGCTATTGATCGCGCCATGGATTTCCGGCACTGTCCTCGGAACTAATCCAATAAGGAGCGGCCGTTAAGCGCAACGCTCTGGACTGAAAGGGAAGAAATGGCTGGCGCTGCTCAGTATAGCGACGAGCGCGCGCGGGAGATCATCGCCGCCCATATGGGCCTTGAGGGGCCCGCGATGCCGATTCTGCACGCGCTCCAGGAAGAATTCGGCTATGTGCCGGACGCCGCCGTCAAGCAAATGGCCGAAGCGCTCAATATTTCCCGCGCCGAAATGCATGGCGTCGTCACCTTTTATCACGACTTCCGGCGCGCCCCGCATGGCCGCCACACGCTCAAATTGTGCCGCGCCGAATCCTGCCAATCAATGGGCGCGGAACGGCAGGCGCGGGCGTTCCTCGACAAATTGAAGCTCGACTGGGGCGGAACGACGCCGGATGGCGCTCTGACGGTCGAGCCGATCTACTGCCTGGGCCTGTGCGCGCATAGTCCTTCAGCGCTCTACGACGGCGAGCCGATCGGCTGCGTCGACGCTGAAAGGCTCGACGAAATCGCCGCGGAGGCCCGGGACTGATGGCGAAGGTTTACATCCCGCTGGACATGGCCGCCGTCGCGATGGGCGCCGACAAACTGGCCGCCGCCGTCGCGCAAGAAGCCGCGGCCCGCGGCGAAAATATCGAGATCGTCAGAAACGGCTCGCGTGGCATGCTCTGGCTCGAACCCCTGATCGAGGTGGAGACTCCCGCGGGCCGTGTCGGTTATGGACCGGCCAAGGTCAAGGATGTCGCCTCGCTGTTCGACGCCGGGTTCCTCGCTGGCGGCGCGCATCGGTTGAGCATTGGGATTGTCGACGAACATCCCTGGATGAAAAGGCAGAACCGCGTCACCTTCGTGCGCTGCGGCGTGATCGATCCGCTGTCGGTCGCCGAATATGAAGCGCATGAAGGCTTCAAGGGTCTCAAGCGCGCCTTCGAGGTCGGGCCCGCGGCGGTTGTCGAGGAAGTCACCAAGTCGGGCCTGCGCGGCCGCGGCGGCGCGGGCTTTCCGACCGGCATCAAATGGAAGACGGTGGCCGACTGTCCGCCCGGCAAGAAATATGTGGTGGTCAACGCCGACGAAGGCGATTCCGGCACCTTCGCCGACCGCATGATCATGGAGGGCGACCCGCTCTCGCTGATCGAGGGCATGCTCATTTGCGGATACGCGGTCGGCGCCTCCAAGGGCTATGTCTATCTTCGTTCCGAATATCCGGTCGTGGCCAAGGTCTTTCAGTCGGCGATCGAGAAGGCGCTTGAGGCGGGCTGGCTCGGCAACAATATCAAGGGCTCGGGTTTCGACTTTGACGTGGAGCTGCGCATCGGCGCCGGCGCCTATGTCTGCGGCGAGGAGACCTCGCTGCTCGAATCTCTCGAGGGCAAGCGCGGGATCGTGCGCGCCAAGCCGCCGCTGCCGGCCCATGTCGGCCTGTTCGGCAAGCCCACGGTCATCAACAACGTGCTGTCCATGGCGACCATACCGATGATCATGGAGAAGGGCGCGAAGCATTACGCCGACCTCGGCGTCGGCCGCTCGCGCGGCACCATGCCGCTGCAGATCGCCGGCAACGTCAAATATGGCGGCCTCTTCGAGACGGATTTCGGGATTCCGCTCGGCGTGGTCGTCAATGAGATCGCCGGCGGCACGCGCTCGGGCCGTCCGGTCCGCGCGGTTCAGGTCGGCGGCCCGCTCGGCGCCTATGTGCCTGTGTCGCTTTTCGACCTTCCGATCGACTATGAAGCCTTCGCCGCCAAGGACAGTCTCATCGGCCATGGCGGCCTCGTCGTGTTCGACGACACCGTCGACATGTCCTGGATGGCGCGCTTCGGCATGGAGTTCTGCGCCATTGAGAGCTGCGGCAAGTGCACGCCGTGCCGGCTTGGCTCGACGCGAGGCGTCGAAACGATCGACAAGATTCGCAGCGGCCAGAACATCGACGCGAACATCGATCTGCTCAAGGATCTCTGCCATACGATGAAGTTTGGCTCGCTCTGTGCATTGGGCGGTTTTGCGCCCTATCCTGTAGAGAGCGCGCTTCGCCATTTTCCCGAGGACTTCCGCAAGTCGGCCCTTGAAGCCGCTGAGTGAGGTAGCCGCCATGACGCTGATCAAGGAAATCGATTTCGGCACGCCCGAATCAAAAGCCGAGAAACTGGTTACGCTGACCATCGATGGCGTAAGCGTCACCGTGCCCGAGGGCACCTCGATCATGCGCGCGGCGATGGAGGCGGGGACCGAAATCCCCAAGCTCTGCGCCACCGACAGCATCAAGGCCTTCGGCTCCTGCCGCTTGTGCGTCATCGAGGTCGAGGGCCGCAACGGGACGCCGGCTTCCTGCACCACGCCGGTCGCGCCCGGCATTTCGGTCAAGACGCAGACTCCGCGCCTCGCCGCCATCCGCCGCGGCGTGATGGAGCTCTACATTTCCGACCATCCGCTCGACTGTCTGACATGCGCCGCCAATGGCGACTGCGAATTGCAGGACATGGCCGGCGCGGTGGGCCTGCGCGACGTGCGCTACGGCTATGACGGCGCCAACCACGTTTTCGCCCGCAACAGCGGCGAAGCGAATTTCGATTGGAAGCCGAAGGACGAGTCGAACCCCTATTTCAGCTACGATCCCTCGAAGTGCATCGTCTGCAATCGCTGCGTGCGCGCCTGCGAGGAAGTGCAGGGCACCTTCGCGCTGACGATTTCCGGCCGCGGTTTCGACTCGCGGGTTTCGGCCGGCATGGACGAAGCCTTCATGGAATCGGAATGCGTGTCCTGCGGCGCCTGCGTGCAGGCCTGTCCGACCGCGACTCTGATCGAGAAATCGGTCATCGCCGTCGGCCAGCCCGAGCATTCCGAGGTCACCACCTGCGCCTATTGCGGCGTCGGCTGCACCTTCAAGGCGGAGATGCGCGGCGAGGAAGTGGTCCGCATGGTCCCCTGGAAGGACGGCAAGGCCAATCACGGCCATAGCTGCATCAAGGGCCGCTTCGCCTATGGCTACGCTCAGCACGGCGACCGCATTCTCGACCCGATGATCCGCGAGTCGATCGATCAGCCCTGGCGCGTGGTCTCCTGGGATGAGGCGATCGGCTTCGCCGCCGACCGGCTGAAGGCCACGCAGGAGAAATACGGCAAGAACGCCGTCGGCGTGATCACCTCGTCGCGCTGCACGAATGAGGAGAGCTACCTCGTTCAAAAGCTCGCGCGTCAAGGCTTCCGCAACAACAACACCGACACCTGCGCGCGCGTCTGCCATTCGCCGACGGGTTACGGTTTGGCGCAGGCCTTCGGCACCTCCGCCGGCACGCAGGATTTCGATTCGGTCGACGACTCCGACGTCATTCTGGTCATGGGCGCCAATCCGACCGACGCCCATCCGGTGTTCGGCTCGCGGATGAAGAAGCGCCTGCGCGAAGGCGCCAGGCTGATCGTCATCGACCCGCGCCGCATCGACCTCGTGCGCTCGCCGCATATCGAAGCGGATTATCACCTTCCGCTGAAGCCCGGCACCAATGTCGCGATGGTCACGGCGCTGGCGCATGTGATCGTGACGGAAAATCTCGCCAATCTCGATTTCGTGAAGTCGCGCTGCGACTGGGACGAGTATCAGGATTGGGCGGAATTCGTCGCGCGGCCGGAGAACAGCCCCGAGTCGATGGAAGCGACGCTGGGCGTTCCGGCGGCCGACGTGCGCGCGGCGGCGCGTCTCTATGCGACCGGCGGCAATGGCGCGATCTACTACGGCCTCGGCGTCACCGAACACGCGCAGGGCTCCACCACGGTCATGGGCATCGCCAATCTCGCCATGGCGACCGGCAATCTCGGCCGCCGCGGCGTCGGCGTGAACCCGCTGCGCGGACAGAACAATGTGCAGGGCTCCTGCGACATGGGCTCGTTCCCGCACGAACTGCCGGGCTATCGCCACATCTCCAACGACGCGGCCCGAGAGGCTTTCGAGAAGGATTGGGGCGTTTCCCTCGATCCGGAGCCGGGCCTGCGCATTCCCAACATGTTCGACGCGGCGATCGAAGGCACGTTCAAAGGACTCTATGTCCAGGGCGAGGACATTCTGCAGTCCGATCCCGATACGCGCCATGTGTCGCGCGCGCTGGCGAATATGGACATCGTCATCGTGCAGGATCTCTTCCTGGTCGAGACGGCGAATTACGCGCATGTCTTCCTGCCGGGCGCGACCTTCCTCGAGAAGGACGGCACCTTCACCAACGCCGAGCGCCGCATCCAGCGCGTCACCAAGGTGATGCGGCCCAAGAACGGCTATGCCGACTGGGAAGTCACCCAGCTTCTCGCCAACAGGATGGGCCTCGACTGGCACTATGCGCACGCCAGCGAGATCATGGACGAGATCGCGCGGCTGACGCCGTCCTTCGCCGGCGTGTCGTTCAAGCGTCTGGAGGAAGACGGCTCGGTGCAGTGGCCGTGCAATGAGAACTCGCCGCACGGCATGCCGATCATGCACATCGACGGCTTCGCGCGCGGCAAGGGCAAATTCGTCATCACCGAATATGTCCCGACCGACGAAAAGGTCGGGCCGCGTTTCCCGCTGCTGCTCACGACCGGGCGCATCCTCTCGCAATATAATGTCGGCGCGCAGACGCGGCGCACCGAGAATTCGCAGTGGCATCCCGAGGACGTGCTGGAGATTCATCCGCATGACGCGGAGGACCGCGGCGTGCGCGACGGCGACTTTGTGAAGGTGGCGAGCCGCGCCGGCGAGACGACGTTGCGCGCCAAGATCACCGATCGCGTCGCGCCGGGCGTCGTCTATACGACGTTCCATCATCCGACGACCCAGGCCAATGTGGTCACGACCGACAATTCCGACTGGGCGACCAATTGTCCTGAATACAAGGTAACGGCTGTGCAGGTCTCGACCTCGAACGGACCGACCGAATGGCAGCATCAGTATCGCGAGCTGACGGAGCAGAGCCGTCGCATCGCGAGCACGATCGACGCGGCGGAATGACGGAAACGCCGTCGCCGACTCTACGGGTGGAATGCCTGGCGCGCCGTCACGATGTGACGGCGCGTTCTTCTCGCGTGATCCCCGAGGAGACGCCGGTAGCCTTCACTTTCGGCGGCACGACTCACGCAGTGATGATGGCGACGCCGGCCGACTTGGAGGATTTCGCCATCGGCTTCGCGCTCACCGAAGGGTTGATCGACTCGCCGGAGCAGGCGGGCGATGTTGAAATTGTCGTCTCCGATGCCGGCATTGAGCTGCGCGCCTGGCTCAAGGGCGGACGGCAGGAGGCCTATGCCGAGCGCCGTCGTTCGATGGCGGGACCGACGGGATGCGGGCTCTGCGGCATAGAGAGTCTGGAGGCGGCGACGCGCGTTCTGCCGACCCTCGACAATGCGCTTAGCGTGCGCGCCGACGCCCTGATCGAGGCGATGGAGCGCCTCCCCGCCCTTCAGAATTACAATCGAGAGACTCGCGCCATTCACGCCGCGGCCTTCTGGAATCCGGCTTCCGGCTTACTGATTGCGCGCGAAGACGTCGGCCGGCACAACGCCCTCGACAAGCTCGCCGGCGCGCTGACGCGGCAGGCGATCGCCGCGACGCAAGGCGTGGTGCTGATGACGAGCCGCGTTTCGGTCGAACTCGTACAGAAGGCGGCGCGCATGGGCGCGCCGATCATCGCCGCCGTTTCGGCGCCGACCGCGCTCGCCGTGCGCAACGCACAAGCATGCGGCATGACGCTTGTGGCGGTCATGCGCGGCCGCGATTTCGAAATCTTCACCCATCCAGGACGCATCCTCGAACAGGTTTCCGCACATGTCGCATGATTCGGTCGATAAGCTCGTCAAAATGGCTAACCAGATCGGCAAGTTCTTCGTGGCGCAGAAACATCCCGAAGGCGTTGCGAGCATGACGGAACATTTGAAGAAGTTCTGGGACCCGCGCATGCGCAACGCGATCATCGCTCATGTCGATCATGGCGGCGCCGGTCTCGATCCGATCGCGATCGAGGCGGTGAAGCGTCTCGGACATCGGGCGGGCGCCGCCGCTTTAGAATCGCGCCCCGGCGAGCACAGCATTGACGGCTGAACCGACAAATTCATACGCCGACCGAGCGATGACCGACCAAACCTGCCCCTGCCGCGCGATGGACGCGCAACAATTCGCCTATTCCGCCTGCTGCGCGCCTTACGTCGAGCAGAGACTGCCGGCGCCGACCGCGGAAGCGCTGATGCGATCGCGCTATACGGCGTTCGTGGTCGGCGACATCGATTATCTTGTCGACTCGCTCGCGCCGGAGTCGCGTCACGATTTCGACCGCAAAGCGATCACCCATTGGGCGCGCAGCTCGCAATGGCTCGGACTTGAAATCCTGTCGACGGAGCAGGGATTGCCAGGCGATGAGGCCGGCTATGTTGAGTTCGTCGCTCATTTCACCAGCGAAGGCGAACGTTATGCGCATCGGGAGCGCTCGCTGTTCCGCCATGACTCGAATGATGGCCGATGGTATTTCCTCGAAGAGGTCAATCGTAAGAACGCGCCGATCGTGAAGGGCAAGCAGGCCGGCCGCAACGACCCCTGTCCCTGCGGCTCTGGCAAGAAGTTCAAGAAGTGCTGCGGCGCGGCGGCGTGAGCCGAGCGCAATCGCCTATCATGTCCGGCTTTCCCGCGCATGCGATATCGAAATAGTCGGCGCGGTGACTCGTAACTTTCTTCTAAGCGCCGATGCGCCAATAATGAAGCGAACGCTGGCTGTGACGCTGTGCCTGGCGCTTTCTCTGCTTCCCGCCGCGGCGCGAGACGCGGCGACGGCGGAGCAGCAGATTCGCGAGGCGCTGGAGTCGTGGCGACGCGCCTTCAATGCGGGCGACGCCGGCCATGTGTGCGATCTCTTCGCGCCCGACCTGATTTCAAACTATCAGGGTCAGCCCGAGAGGAATTACGACTCTCTTTGCGCCCTGCTGCGCGGATCGCTCCAGGACAAGAAACGCGCCTTCGACTATGGGCTTGACGTCAAGGAAATACTGGTCTCGGGCGATATGGCGATTGTCCGCCTGATCTGGACGCTGCGGATCACGCAAAAGAGCGCTGGGGAGATGCGCGTCAGCGAGGAGCCGGGGCTCGACGTGTTTCGCCGCGGACGCGATGGCCGTTGGCGGATCATTCGCTATCTCGCCTATCCAGCGACGCCCTGACGCACGTCGCTGCCGTCAGCCTTTCCCGGCTTTGGGTCGATCATCAGGGCGACGATCCGGAAAGAGCCCTCTGGCTCGATCGCGAAATGCGCCCGCGTCTCAACTGATGCCGCGGCCTGCAGGGCGCGAATCGCCACGGCGTTTTCGCGAGGCGTGCGCATCCGCATCGTCCATGCGTCAAAATCCACGCGCAACCGCCATGTGCGCAGGCTCTCGATCGCAATGCCGGCCTGGGAGCGCGCGGCCGCCGCCGGTCTCTCGCCGCGCGTTGTTCAACCTTCCTTTTCATTTCAATGCTCTTGGAGGGCTGTCGGAGCCGGAGACTCCGATGGCGTCGGCCGTTGAAGGGTCATGATTCTTGAATTCAACAGTTGAGAAGGCGATTTGTTCGGTTGGAGCATGACAGACCGATTCTTCATTCTTGGGGGAGCGCCGGTCGGGCGAGAGCGGAACGATGCGCTCGAAAGAGCGTTAATTACGAAGGCCGCCGCTGCGGAGGGATGTCGAGATGGCGCCGCGATCCTTCTGGAAGGGCTATTTGAAGCTTTCGCTCGTGACCTGTCCGGTCGCGATGACGCCGGCCGCCACCGAAGGCGAAAAACTCCGCTTCCACATTCTTAACCGAAATACCGGCAACAGGGTTGTCAGCCAATATGTCGATGCGGTCAGCGGCGCGCCGGTCGGCGAAGACGACGCCGTAAAAGGCTATCCGCGCGGCGAAGATGATTATGTGCTGCTCGAAGATGACGAACTCGACGCGCTCAGCCTGGAAAGCACGCGAACGATCGATATAGGCGCCTTCGCGCCGGCGGACAGCGTCGACTGGATCTGGTTCGACAAGCCGCATTATCTCGTTCCCGACGATCCGATCGGCGTCGAGGCTTTTTGCGTCATCCGCGACGCGATGAAGGCGACGAATACGGTCGGCCTGTCGCGACTCGTCATGTATCGGCGCGAGCGCGCCGTGATGGTCGAGCCGCGCGACAAGGGCCTGGTCTTATGGACCTTGCACTTCGCCGATGAAGTGCGCGATCAGAAGGACTATCTCGACAACATCCGCGCCGAGACGCCGAATGCGGAAGCGCTCGGCCTGATTTCGAAATTGATCGAGGAGCGCAAGCGTCCCTGGGATCCTTCGATGACGAAGGACCCGGTTCAAACCCAGTTGCTCGAGATCATTTCCGGAAAGAAGAAAGTGCAACGGCCCGCGCGCGGCAGGAAGCAGGCGCCGGCGACCCCCAGCAATGTCGTCGATATCATGGATGCGCTGCGCAAGAGCATCGATGCAGACAAGCGCGGCGCCAAGCGTCGCTAGGTTTTTTTCTTCTTCCCGCGAGGCTTTCCCCATTCGATCGGGGCCGCCGCCGCTCGAAAATCGGCCCAGGGATCGCTTGTTAAGGACTCAAGGCGCGCCAACGTCTTCGCGATGGTGAAATAGGCCGGTCCGATCGCCGCAGAGAGTTCGTCCCAGCCGAGCGGAACCGAGACGGGCGCGCCGGGTCGGGCGCGCGGTGAATAGGGCGCGACAGCGGTCGCGCCGCGCTGATTGCGCAGATAATCGACGAGGATTTTGCCGCGGCGCTTCGATTTCGCAATCGTCGAAACGAATTTGTCCGGGCTGTCCTTCGCCATCGCGTCGGCGATGCTCTTGGCGAAGGCCTTCGCTTGCGGCCATTCCGCTTTCGGCGTCACCGGCGCCAGCACATGCAGGCCCTTGCCGCCCGACGTCTTGACGAAGGCGGCGAGACCGAATTCCTGCAGCCGGGCCTTCGTTTCTTCCGCCGCCGCGATGACCGACTCCCACGCCACCTCCTCGCCCGGATCGAGATCCATGATGATGACGTCGGGGCGCTCCCAATCCGAGGCCGTCGAGCCCCAGGGGTGAATCTCCAGGGCCGCCGACTGAACCAGCGCGATCAGCCCGTCGAGACTGTCAATGCTGAGCAGCGGCTCTTCTTCGGACTCTTTCGGATCGTTGATGAGAACGATGTTGCGATCGATGCCTTTCCAAGGGTGCTTCTGGAAAAACTTCTCTCCGTCGACGCCGTTCGGACAGCGCAGCAACGCCAGCGGACGATTGACGATGAAGGGCGCGATAGAGCGCCAGACATCCGAATAGTAATCCGCCAGTCCCTGCTTGGTGACGCCGGCTTCCGGCCAATAGAGGCGATCCGGATGGGTGAGCCTCACGGCGCTTGCCTCCGCTTTCGCTGCGGGCCGCTCCGCCGTCGGCGTCTTCTCGCCTATCACGTCGCGCGCCCGCTTGTCTTCGCGCAGGCCCCGAAAGGAGGCGTGGCGAAGAATATGATCCGCCGTCCAGCCGCGAAATTCGACTTCGGCTACGAGCTCCGGACGCACATAGCGCACATGACGCGCCGCGCCGGCGTCGAGACGCGCGCCAAAGGGGCTCGACGATATACGCAAGGGGTCGAGCTTCGTGAAAAGCTCACGCGCCATATTGGCGGTAAATCCCGTCCCGACACGGCCGACATGGCGCAGAACGCCGTGCTCATAAACGCCGAGCGCGAGCGCGCCGATCGCGCGCCGGGACACCGTCGACGGCGTATAGCCGGCGATGACGAATTCCTGCCGCGCCGAACATTTGGCCTTGATCCAGCTCTTCACGCGGCCGGAGCGATAGGCGGAGTCGCGCAGCTTCGACACCACGCCTTCGAGACCGAGCCGGCAGGCATGGGACAGCACGACCGCTCCGCTGTCATCGAAATGAGCGCTGAAACGAATCTTGTCGCCGGTCTCATGGTCGAGCAGCCTCGCCAGCGCCGCCTTGCGTTCGAGCAGAGTCGCGCCGCGCAAATCATAGCCGTCGAGATGGAGAAGATCGAAGGCCCAATAGACGAAGCGGTCGCTGCGCCCTTCGCTCAAATCCGCCTGAAGCGCCGAGAAGTCCGAGACGCCCAAATGCGTCTCCACGACGATTTCGCCGTCGATGAGCGCCGCGCCGAGCGGCAGCGTACGCAGCGCCGCGACGATCTCGTCGCCGAACTTCTTCGTCCAGTCGAGGCCGCCGCGCGAGAGCAACCGCACGCGTCCCGCTTCGATGCGCGCCTCAATCCGATAGCCGTCGAATTTGATTTCGTGCACCCAGTCCTTGCTCGACGGCGCCGCGCCGGCGCTCGCCTGCATCGGCGCGACGAATTTCGGCAGCGGCGCCTTCTTCGCGCCCTTCACGCGCGAGGCGTCTATGCCGCGCGTCGGCGCGTGCCTTATCGCGGCGGCTTTCGCCTTGAGCGATGGGGATGTCGCCGCCCGCTTTGGCGCGGCGGGCTTCTTATCGAGCCGATTCGACGGGCCCTCTGCGACATCGCCGATCGCGCGTCCGGTGTCGACCGAGCGCGGCATTTCCTTCAGTATGTCTTCGTCGTCAGGCGTTCGCGCGAATTCGTCCTCGCCTTTGATCAGCAGCCAATTGTCGCGCTTCTCGCGCTTCTTTCGCGCCATGCGCACCAGATGCCAGCGGCCGCCGAGCTTCTTGCCCTGCAGTTCGAAATCGAGATGGCCCTTGGCGAGGCCCTTGTGCGGATCGCCGTCCGGCGTCCAGACGCCCTTGTCCCAGACGATCACTTCCCCGGCGCCATATTGGCCGTCAGGGATGATTCCTTCGAAATCGCGATAGTCGAGAGGATGGTCCTCGACATGGACGGCGAGCCGCTTTTCGCCGGGCACGAGGCTCGGCCCTCGCGTCACCGCCCAGCTTTTCAATACGCCGTCCATCTCCAGTCGAAGGTCGTAATGCAGCCGCCGCGCGGCGTGTTTCTGGATGACGAAGCTGTTGCCGGCGTTTCGAGCGCCGCGCCCTTTCGGCTCGCGGGTCGCCGAGAAATCGCGCTTCTTGCGATAGTCGGCGAGCGACATCCGCGGTCAGCTCGCTTTCCGGCGCGTCGCGGTCGTCTTGGCCTTGCGCGCCGCCGTCGTGCGCTTCCCGGCCGCAGGCTTGCCGGCCTTGCCTGAAAGAGCCGCGCTCTCGCGCAGCGCCTCGAGCAGATTGACGACTTTGCCTTCGCGCGCCTTGCGCGGCGGCGCGACCGCTTTGCCTTCAAGCTTCGCCCTCACGAATTCGGCGAGCGCCTGTTCATAGCGGTCTTCGAATTTGGACGGATCGAAGATTCCTCGCTTCGTGTCGATGATGTGCCTGGCGAGCTTGAGCATCTCGCCCTGAATTTTGACGTCGGGCACGTCTTCGAACGCCTGCGCCGCGGATCGCGCCTCATAGTCGAAATGGAGCGTGATCGCGAGAAGTCCTTCGCCATAGGCGCAGATCAGAACGGTGCGCGCGCGCCTGAACAGCGTCGCTTTGGCGATCGCCGCGACCTTATTCCTGCGCAGGCCCTCGCGCATCAGCGCGAAGAGTTCGCTCGCGTCGGCTTGCGACGGAGCGAGATAATAGGGCTTGTCGAAATAGACAGTGTCGATCTCGACCAAATCCAAAAAATTCTCGATCGTCAGGGTCTTGACGCTTTGCGGTCGCGCTTGCTCGATTTCTTCGGGTTCGAGAACGACATAGTCGTTCTTGTCGACCTCATAGCCCTTGACCTGATCGTTAGAGTCGACCGGCGCGCCGGTCTCGCTGTCGACGAAGGTTCGGCGCAGTCGATGGCCTGTCGCCCGGTTGATCGTATGGAAGGCGATTCTGTCGGATGTCGACGTCGCGGAATAGAGCGCCACCGGACAGGCGAGCTCGGCGATCTTGAGAGAACCCTTCCAATTGGCTCGCGGCGGCAACGCATACCTCTTACGCTTGCGGGGTCATGGGTTACGGCCCTTGCATTACGTTTCCGGCGTGTTTGTCCTGTCAAGCTTTTCCGCAAGTTTCGAGGCGGCCAACAGGCCCAGAGCGGCGCCGATGATCAGATGGAGATGGGGTCCGACCCTTTCGACGACGGCCTTGGCCGCAACCGGCGCGATCGACCCGATCGACTTAGCCATGTCGCTGTCCGGTTTTAGAAACTGCTCGGCGAGCGCTAGGGCTGAGAAGTTCCTGGCTTCGAGTTCGGCTGAGGGCGCGTGTGTTGCGCCTGCGCCGAACCGCCAGCGCGCCATCGCGAAATGAACCGCGATCGCTGCGATCAGAAAGGCGCTGGCGATCACCAGATTTCCCGCGATCTCGCCCCAGGTCGCCGTCGCGAAGGCATGGGCGGCGGCGGCCGCGAAGCCAAGCGCGAACAAAGCCAGGACGAAGACAATCGTGAAGCGCGACGCGCGGCGCGTCGCGTTCTCGATGGTTTTGTCAACCCGATGAAATATGGGATCCAGGAACATGATCGCCGCCCAAGGAATCAGCCGCGGCTCTTCCACATCGCGCCGACCACAAATCCGCCGGCGACGGCGAGCAGCAGGGCGGTGAGCGGCTGCTCCCGCACCGCATCCTCGACAGTCGTCTTGAGGCCTTCGGTCGTGGCTTTCGCCTTCTCCGTTATCTCACGCGATTGCTGCGCCACTGTCGTCAGCGCCGCGTCGGCCTTATCGACGGTTTCCTCCACTTTGGCGCTCACGTCTTCCGCGAGAGACGCGGCCTTGGCGGCGGCGTTCGCCGACGCCTTGGCGAATGCGTCCTGCGCCTCCTGCATTCTATGTGTGACCTGAGAAGTTACGTTCATGTCCGCTGCTCCGCTGTCACTGCTCGGTCGTCGCATACTGAACCTGCGGATCGTTTGATTGTTCCTCGGCAAGCCGCGGTTCTGCGGGACAAAGTGGCCGCGCCGCAAATCGCGCCAGCGTGGCTGGCGGCGCGCGCCGACTGCTACAATCCTGGAAAAATATCTTCTTCATCGTCGGCGAGCTTCGCCTCGCCGACCGACTTTTGGAATTCTCCGACGACGATTTGAGCCAATCCTGAAAGCGTGAGATTGGGCGACTGCGTCGCCATGCCGAGGGTCAACTTGGTCTTGCCCATGGCCTGGTTGGCGTAGCCGCGCATCTGGTCGGCGGCGCCGGATTTCACGAAGCTGTCGAGAGTCTCCCGCATCGAATCCCTTGCCTGGGCGACCGAGAAGCGCGTCTGCCCCGGCGTCTCGGCGGGGACGGAAATTTCCTCCCGCAGCGGCGATAGAATCAAGTCGCCGCCGCCGCGGCATGCTTCGCGACCGCAGTTGGGACCGTCGCGGTCAGCCTCAGTCAATGCGCCCATGAACGTCATTCTCCGAATGACCGATTCCGCCGACCGGCGGCGCCAGTCGCCAGGATAAAACCGTCAGGAGAGGGCGATGTTCCGAACCACGCTCGCACTTCCGAGGAATGGCGTTCATTTGAACGGGCTTTTGACGCCTTCCGGCAATGCGACGTCGAAACCCTGGTTGATCCCCGAAAACATCTGATAGAAGCCCGATAAAACGACGAGTTCGACGAAGCCCTGGACGCCGAACGCCTTGATGGATTCGTCCTGAACGCGCGGCGGAATGTTTCGCCACGACAAAGTCGCGTCCAGCACTTGCACGACGAGATCATAGGGCGGGGCGGCGGCGGCGCCCACATCCTCGCCCCGCTGCAGCGCGCCGATGAGCGACGATGGAACGCCGGCCGCTTCGGCGTGCTGAATGTGGTCGACCCATTCGAAGGCGGCGCCGGTTCGACGCGCGACGAACAGAACGAGGAATTGATAGACCTCGCGCGGCAGATGGCCCTGGAACTTCAGGTAATAGCCAAGAGCTTCGATCTTCTCGCAAAGTTGCGGATGATTCATCAGCGCGGCGTAGGGGCCGCCGAAGCCCGCGCCTTGCGCCTTGCGTCGCTCGACTAAGCGCTCGTAAATCGCGCGATCGACCGGCGACAGGGTTGAAGGATCGAAAGGCAATTGAGCCATAGGTTCGCGCTCACTCGTGGTAGGAATAGGCCGCGATCGCCTCGGCCCAGTCCTTCACCGGCGTCGTGAAGGCCTTGTCGGCTTTGACGTCGATAAGGCAGGGGCCTTCGCCCTGCAGCGCTCGCTCGAAAGCGCCGGCAAGATCGCCGGGGCAATGCACGGTTTCGCCGCGAGCGCCCAAGGCTTGCGCGAAGCCGGCCCAGTCATGATCCGGCAATCGCGTCAGTTCGTCGGGCGTCGGACCGAGCCTATGCGCGCGCAACCAGACGTTGCCAAGCGCCGCATTGTTGATGACGACATAGACGATCGGCAGCCGATAGCGCGCCGCCGTCGCGATTTCCATGCCGCCCATGCGCATGCAGCCGTCGCCGGTGATGACCGCCACGCGCCGGCGCGGCTTTGCGCATTGCACGCCGATCGCGGCGCTGATCGCCCAGCCCATCGGGCCGAGATTCGTGGCCGAAACATAGGTTCTCGGTTCGTAGGATTCCCAATAGTGGCCGGCGAAGGCGCGATGCGCGCCGGAATCCACCACCAGAACGCCGTCGCGTGGAAAAGCCTTTCTCAGTTCGCTGATGACGCGCGCCGGATGGATTGGAGCGGCGTCGCTTTCACAATTTTCTGGGTCCTGGAGTCGAGGTTTCGAACGAATGTCTGAAACCCAGTTCGCGCGCGCGGCGCGTGTCGGCTCAAGTGCCGCGCGTAACCTGTCGCCTTGATCGAGCAGATAACGCAGATAGGCGCCGCAGCTCCCGACGACTCCGCCGTCGTGGACATGCGTCCCGATCGCGGCGGGCAGCACATTGACGCAGATCGACGCGTCGGGCTTCAGCTGCAGCGCCCAATGCATCGTATCGCGCTCATTCAGTCCCGAACCCAAAACGATCAGCAGGTCGAGCGAGGGGTCGGTCAGGGCGGCGCGGGCGTGGTGCGTTCCGGCATAGCCGAACACGCCGAGCGAGAGAGAATGATCCTCGGCAAAGATGCCTTTGCCGCGCAAGGTGGTCGCGACGGGAATGCGCCACAGCTCGGCGAATTCCTTTAACGCGGCGGCGGCGTTCGAATGTTCGACGCCCGCTCCGGCGAGAATGGCGATTCTTGCGGGCGGCTTGCCGTCGGGGCCGCCTAAGAAATGCCGCAGCGACGATTCGGCGGCGGTCATCGACAGCGCGTCATTGTCGACCAGCGCCCGGTCGATCGGAACGTGGCTGACGGAAAGCTCCGCGGCCAGACAGTCGCCGGGCAATGAGAGATGCACCGGCGCGGCGGGTCGGGTGCGAAGCTGTAGCAGCGCGTGCTGAAACAGATGCGGCATGTTCTTCGGATTGTCGATCGACGAGGAATAGCGGGTCAGCGGCTTCATGACTGTCACGTCGTCCAGCGTCTGCGGACTGGCGTCCTGAAACACCCCCAATCCTTCAAGAACCGTCGCCACTTCGCCGCTCATCAGAAAAAGCGGCGAGCCGTCGGTTTGCGCGGTCGCCACCGCGGTGACGGCGTTGGTCAGGCCGGGGCCGCCGATGCAGAGCGCGGCGCCGAAAATTCCGCTCGCCCGCGCATAGCCGTCGGCCATAAAGGCGGCGCCGCCTTCCTGCGCGGCGACGATCGGGGTGAGCGCCTTCTGCCTGCCCAATGCCGGCAGAAAGGGGTCGACGAGACCGCCGGGCACCATGAACAAATGGTCGAGTCCTTCGCTCGCCAGCGCTTCGAGAATGAAATCGACCCCTAGGGGCATTTATGCTCCAGTTCAGGATTGGCGCGCCCGGCGCGGGCTGGCGAGTTTTTGCGGGCGAAGCATAGTCGGACGAAAGCTTCGCGATCAATCAAGATTTGTTTCCACTTGGGGGCGAGCTAACTCTTGACGTCGATGGCGCGTAGCTCTTCCGGCGCAAGCGTTTCGGCTTCGTCTTTGAGCTCGACGCCGGTCAGCTGGCGCCGATGGGCCTCGTTGCAAAGATAGAGCAGCTTTCGCGCCGCTTCGTCATAGGCGAGGCCTTGCGGGCGGATGTTCGAGAGACAATTTCGCTCGGCGTCGGTGCGGCCGACGCGCGGCGCGAAGGTGAGATAGACGCCGAGGCTGTCCGGCGAGGAAAGCCCAGGCCGCTCGCCGATGAGAACCGCGACGAGTCTCGCGCCGAGCGTCTCGCCGATATCGTCGCCAAGCGCGACGCGCCCCTGTTCGGCGAGAATGATCGGCGCGATTTTCCACGATGTTCGATCGAGGGACGAGAGCGTCCGTTCGAGTAGTGGAACCGCATGCCTGGCGATGGCGCGGGCGGACAGTCCTTCGGCGATGACGAATGCGATGTCGCAATCGCCTGCGAAAGACTTCAGCCGCTCGCGGGATTCTTCATGCAGCCTTCGGCCAAGGTCCGGGCGCAGCAGGAAGCTGCGCCGATCGCGCGCGGCGCTCCTGACGCGAACCGCCGTCAGCGCGCGCGACGTCAGTTCGTCGAAGAGCGTGTCGACGTCGAGCCGCTCTTCGACCGCGTCGCGCGCCTCGGCGTGCGCCAATTGAAAGTCGAGAGTGGCGCGCGTCGTGACCCCCGCTCCGGCGCGCGGCAGAAAAATTCGCGCCGGCGTCGCCGAACGCAGTTTCGCAATCATGTCGGGAGGCGCCGGGCGACGATCCGCCATTCTCACGCTCTTTCAAGAAGTGGCGCGAATGACGCGGGAAGCGCCTGCGGCTGCGGTTCGCCGCGCAGGTCGCTCAGCCCCACGTCGCTCAGCCATTGCGCGAATTCCGGCGCCGGCGCCAGATCGAGCATGCGCCGCACGGCGAGCACGTCATGATAGGAGGTGCTTTGGTAATTCAGCATGACGTCATCCGCGCCGGGAACGCCCATGACATAATTGACGCCGGCGACGGCGAGCAGCGTGAGAATGTCGTCCATGTCGTTCTGGTCGGCCTCGGCGTGATTGGTGTAACAGACGTCGCAGCCCATCGGCAGTCCGAGCAGCTTGCCGCAAAAATGGTCTTCGAGCGCCGCCCGCGTGATCTGCTTGCCGTCGAAGAGATATTCCGGCCCGATAAATCCGACGACCGTATTGATCAGCAGAGGATCGAACATTCGCGCGACGCCATAGGCGCGCGCTTCAAGCGTCTGCTGATCGCAATTCCAATGGGCGTTGGCCGAAAGCGCGCTGCCCTGGCCGGTTTCGAAATACATGACATTGTCGCCGATCGTCCCGCGCCTCAATGCGAGCGCCGCCGCGTGGGCCTCGCGCAACAGCGCCAGATTGATCCCAAAGCTTGCATTGGCGGCCTGGGTGCCGCCGATCGACTGGAAAACCAGATCGACCGGCGCCTGCCGCGCCATGAGCTGCAGCGTCGTGGTGACATGCGCGAGCACGCAGGACTGTGTCGGAATGTTCAGCGTCTCGCGCAATTCGTCGAGCAGGCGCAAGAGCTCATAGCATTGTTCCGGACTGTCGGAGGCCGGATTGACGCCGATGACGGCGTCGCCATTGCCGAGCAGCAGCCCGTCAATCGCGCTGGCGAGAACGCCGCGCGCGTCGTCGGTCGGATGGTTGGGCTGAATGCGCGACGACAACCGTCCGCGCAGGCCGAGCGTGTTGCGAAATCTGGTGACGACGCGCCGCTTGGCGGCGATAAGAATCAAGTCCTGGTTGCGGCAGATTTTCGATACCGCCGCCGCCATTTCGGGCGTGAGCCCGAAGGTCAGAGCGGCGAGCGCTTCCTCATCGGCGGCGTCGGAGAGAAGCCAGTCGCGAAATTCGCCGACGGTGAGAGACGCGATCGGCGCAAAGGCCATTCGATCATGATTGTCGAGGATCAGTCGCGTGACTTCGTCTTCTTCATAGGGAACGAGCGCTTCGTTCAGGAAGACGCTCAAGGGGAGATCGGCGAGCGCCATCTGCGCGGCGACGCGTTCGGCCGCGCTCGTCGCCGCAATTCCGGCGAGACAATCTCCTGAACGCAGCGGAGTCGCCTTCGCCATCAGCGATTTGAGATCGGGAAACCCGTAGCGCGTTCCGCGAATCGTCGTCCCATACATGGCTCGACCTCGAACGACCGTTTCTCAAGGCTAGGGCGCCTATATGAACATGTCACCTTGCGCGGGTAAGTTTTCCCCAGCGCCGCCGCAACCCATGGCCTTTGCGCCCGACCAGAATATACTCGCCGAGCCGAAGTTTGTTTCGTTCCCGCCGGAGCCGATGTCAGCCCCTACCGCAGATCCCGAAAATCTGATCCGCGCGCTTCCGATCTGGCGCGGATCGATCGATATCGCGCCTTTGCTCGGCGGCATCACCAACAAAAATTATATCGTCGCCGACGGCGACCGTCGCGTCGTCGTTCGCCTTGGCGGCGACATTCCGGTTCATGGCGTGATGCGCTTTAACGAATTGGCCGCGAGCCGGGCGGCAGGCGCCGCGGGCGTGTCGCCGAAGGTTCTTTGCGCGGCGCCGATGGCGATGGCGCTCGAATATATTTCAGGCCGCACCTATGACGCTCAGGACGTGCGCGCAAATCGTCGGCGCTGCGTCGATCTCGTCAAGCGCGTTCATCGCGAACTCGCGCGGCAGTTGCGCGGGCCGACCCTGGCGTTCAACGTCTTTCACGTCATCCGCGATTATGCCCATACGCTCGCCGACGACCAAAGCCGGATAGCGTCGCAATTGCCGCGTTTGCTCGCGGCAAGCGAGCGTCTGGAGAGCGCCGTCGGCTCTATCGATCTCGTTTTTGGCCACAATGATCTCCTCGCCGCCAATTTCATCGATGACGGGCGCCGTCTCTGGCTCGTCGACTGGGATTATGCGGGCTGGAACTCGCCGCTGTTCGATCTTGGCGGGCTCTCGTCGAACAACGGCTTCGACGCCGCGGAAGACGATGCGATGCTCGAGGAATATTTCGAAACGCCGCCCACCGATGCGCTGCGGCGCCGGTTCAAGGCGATGCTCTGCGCCTCGCTCCTACGCGAAACGCTGTGGAGTCTCGTCTCGGAAAGCCGATCGACGATCGATTTCGACTATGTCGCTTACTCCGATGAAAATATGAGTCGCTTCGAGGGCGCCTGGGCGGCGTTCCAGCAGATGGAAAAAGCATGACCGACCTTCCGCGAAGCGCGCAGATTGTCGTTATCGGCGGGGGCATCATCGGCTGCTCGGTCGCCTATCACCTCGCCAAACGCGGGGTCGAGACGCTGCTCATCGAGCGCCACCAGCTGACGTCGGGTTCGACATGGCATGCCGCCGGACTGATCGGACAGTTGCGGACCAACGCCAATATCACCAGGCTGCTTGGCTATTCGGTGGAGCTCTATAACCGGCTTGAGGAAGAGACCGGCTATGCGACGGGCTGGCGACGAAACGGCGGCTTGCGTCTCGCCTGCAACGCCGACCGATGGATCGAAGTCAAACGGCAGGCTACGTCCGCCAGGAGCTTTGGCCTCGAGATGCAGCTCATGAGCGCCAGGGAGGCGCAGGCGCTGTGGCCGCTGATGAATGTCGATGACGTCGTCGGCGCGGCCTTCCTGCCGACCGACGGACAGGCGAATCCGTCCGACATCACCCAGGCGCTGGCGAAAGGCGCGCGGCTTGCCGGCGCTAAGCTTTTCGAGGGCGTCGCCGTCACGGATTTCGTCATCGAGAATGACCGCGTGCGCGGGGTCGTCACCGATCACGGCCCGATCGCTTGCGAAAAGCTGGTGCTCTGCGCCGGCCTGTGGACGCAGCCGCTCGCCGCGCGCGCCGGCGTCGCGGTTCCGCTCTCCGCGGTTCACCATCAATATATCGTGACCGAGAAAATCGACGGCGTGTCCAGCGATCTGCCGACGCTGCGCGATCCGGATCGGCTGACCTATTACAAGGAGGAGGTCGGCGGCCTCGTCATGGGCGGCTATGAGCCCAATCCCGTGCCCTGGTTGTCGGGCGCCGTGCCCGAGGATTTCGCCTTCCGGCTGCTCGAAGACGACTGGGATCATTTCGAGCCGATCATGACTCTCGCGCTCGGCCGCGTGCCGGCGCTCGCCGAGGCCGGGATCAAGCAGATGATCAACGGACTCGAAAGCTTCACGCCCGACGGCAATTGGATGATCGGCGAAGCGCCGGAGGTGCGCAATTTCTTCGTCGGCGCCGGCTTCAACGCCTTCGGCATCGCCTCTGCCGGCGGCGCCGGCATGGCGCTCGCCGAATGGGCGGCCGACGGCGAACAGCCCTTCGATCTCTGGCCGGTCGATATTCGCCGCTTCGGCGCGCCGCATCGGGACCCGAACTGGGTGCGGGTGCGCACGCTCGAAGCCTATGCGCGCCATTACAGCATCGCCTGGCCCTATGAGGAGTTTACGTCGGGCCGGCCGCTGCGGCGCTCGCCCTTATATGAGCGGCTGAAAGCGAAAGGCGCGTGCTTTGGCGAGAAGATGGGTTTCGAACGGCCCAACTGGTTCGCTGATGTGAAGGTCGGCGAAGAGCCGGCGGATCGCTATTTCTTCAGCCGGCCGGGATGGTTCGACGCGGTCGGACGCGAGCATCGCGCCTGCCGGGAGGCGGCGGCGCTGTTCGACCAGACGAGCTTCGCCAAGGCGCTCGTCGTCGGCAAGGAAGCCGAAGCGGCGCTGTCCTGGATCGCCGCCAACGATGTCGCCAAGCCGCCCGGCGCCGTCGTCTATACGCAGTTGCTGAACGCCAAAGGCGGAATCGAAAGCGATCTGACGATCACGCGCCTGGCCCGGGATCGTTTCTACGTGGTGACGGGCACGGCGTTCGGGACGCATGACTTCGATTGGATCGGGCGATCGATTCCCGAGGGTATGGACGCGACCCTCGTCGACGTCACTTCGGCGAATTCGGTATTGGCGTTGATGGGACCGCGCGCCCGCGACATTCTGCAAGCCTGCTGCGACGACGATCTTTCGAACGCAGCCTTTCCATTCATGAGCGCCCGCGAAATCCGTCTGGCCGGCGCGCCGGTTCTGGCGATCCGCGTCACTTATGTCGGCGAACTCGGCTGGGAGCTTCACATTCCCGTCGATTTCGCGGTCTCGGTCTATGACGCGCTGGTTGAAGCTGGCGCGGCCTTCGGACTTGTCGACGCCGGCTATCGAGCGATCGAATCGCTGCGGCTTGAGAAGGGCTATCGCGCCTGGGGCGCCGATATCGGTCCCGATCATACGCCGCTGATGGCGGGTCTGGGTTTCGCCGTCAAAATGAAGTCCGGCGTAGCCTTCCAGGGGAGGGAAGCGCTGGTTCAATCCGCCGGCGCGCCACTGCCGCGCCTTCTCGCCGGATTCGCCGTCGACGACCCTGACATCACGCTGCTGGGGCGCGAAACCATCTATCGCAACGGCGCGCGGGTCGGCTGGCTGTCGAGCGGCGGCTATGGCTATTCGATCGGCAAGGCGATCGGCTACGGCTATGTTCGCAACCCGGACGGCGTCGATCCGACCTTCGTCCTCTCGGGCGACTATCAGCTCGAAATCGCCGGCGAGCGCCGGCCGGCGAGCGTTTCGCTTTCGCCGTTCCATGATCCGAAAGGCGAACGCATCCGCGCCTGACCGCTGCGGCTGGATGCGCGCTTTAAGCGAAAAACCGGATTCCACTTTTTCGCAGCGCGCTCTATGCTTCGAGTTGCTGGTCGGCGCCGGCCGCCGCGCCGCCGACGTCGCGCGGGGCGTCAAATGTCGAGATCGCCGCCTCGACCGCGTCGAGCGCCAGATCGAGGTCGTCTTGAGAAATGACGAAAGGCGGCGCCAGGCGAACGACGATGCGATGCGTGGCGGTCGTCAGCACGCCCTTTTCGATCAGCTTCTCGCATACTTCTCGCGCATTCGCATAGCGCGGGTCCAGCTCCACGCCCGCCCACAGGCCGCGGCCGCGAATCTCCTTGATCGCCGGCAGGCGCATCGCGTCCAGCCGTTGCAGCATTCTCGCGCCGAGCGCCTGACTGCGCTCGACCAGCCGCTCGTCGCGAATGACGCATAGCGCTTCCAGCCCGACGGCGGCGGCGAGCGTGTTGCCGCCGAAGGTCGACCCATGCGACCCCGGCGTGAACACATCCATCACTTCGCGCTTCGCCACGAAGGCGGAAACCGGCAGCACGCCGCCGCCGAGCGCCTTTCCGAGCGTGACGCCGTCGGGGAGAACCTTTTCATGCTCGAAGGCGAACCAGGTTCCGCTGCGCCCCAGCCCGGATTGAATCTCGTCGAGCAGCAGCAGAACGCCGTGTGCGTCGCATAGTCGGCGCAGCCCTGCGAGCCAGCCGTCGGGCGGCACGATGACGCCGGCTTCGCCCTGAATCGGCTCGACGAGGATCGCCGCCGTGTTTGGCGTGACGGCGGCTTCGAAGGCCGCGAGATCGCCAAAGCGCGCCGCGCGAAAACCCGGCATGAACGGGCCGAATCCGTCGCGATATTCGCTCTGCGATGAAAAACTGATGATCGTCGTAGTGCGGCCGTGAAAATTGCCTTCGGCGACGATGATCTCCGGATCGGCGATCCCTTTGACGCGATTGCCCCAGCGCCGCGCCGCCTTGATCGCCGTCTCGACAGCTTCGGCCCCCGAATTCATCGGCAGAGCGGCGTCGAGCCCCGTGACTTTGCACAACTCCTCGAGAAAAGGGTCTAGCCGGTCATCGCAAAAGGCGCGGGACGGCACGGCGAGACGCTGCGCCTGCTCGGCGAGCTTGGCAAGAATGCGCGGATGAGCGTGACCGAGGCTGACCGCCGAATAGGCGCTCATCATGTCGATGTAGCGCCGGCCTTCCACATCCCACAGATAGGCGCCCTCTCCGCGCGCGAGCCTGACCGGCAGCGGATCGTAGTTTTTGGCGACGTGCTGGTTCCTGAACGTGGAGCGATCCATTTCCGAGAGCTTTTTGCGCGCATCCGCATTAGATAGATGCGTGCGGGCATTTGCGTGATTATGCATACATAGGAAGACGCAACGATGGCGCCAGCCGCGTAAGCCTGGGCGAACAACGGGAGGCGAAATGGAGGCGCGCGCTCTGCAAGCCGATATTGCCGTTGAAACTGCAGCCATTCTCGATGGATTCGGAATAAAATCGCAAGTCTTCGAGCGCGGCTCGCTGACCACGCGCTCGCCGATCGCCGGCGAGATCATCGCGCGCGTCGAGACCGCTAATTCAGCAATTGCTCAGCAGACCATCGCGCGCGCCGAGGCGGCATTTCACGTCTGGCGCAGCGTCCCGGCGCCGCGCCGGGGCGAATTCGTGCGTCTGCTCGGCGAGGAATTGCGCACGGCTAAGGCCGAGCTGGCGCGCCTTGTCACGATCGAGGCCGGGAAAATCACGACGGAAGGACTCGGCGAAGTTCAGGAGATGATCGATATCTGCGACTTCGCCGTCGGCCTGTCGCGTCAGCTCCACGGATTGACCATCGCCACCGAACGCCGCGGCCATCGCATGATGGAGACGTGGCATCCGCTCGGCGTCGCCGGCGTCATCACCAGTTTCAATTTTCCTGTCGCCGTCTGGGCCTGGAATGCCGCGCTGGCGCTGGTCTGCGGAAATGCGGTGGTGTGGAAGCCGTCGGAAAAAACGCCGCTCGTCGCCCTGGCGACGCAGGCGCTGGTCGAACGCGCCGCCGGGCGTTTCGGCGATGCGCCGGAGGGTCTTTGCAGCCTGCTCATCGGCGGGCGCGAGATCGGCGAGGCGCTGGTCGAAGACCCAAGGGTCCGGCTGGTTTCCGCGACGGGATCGACCGCCATGGGCCGCGCCGTCGCGCCGCGCCTCGCCAGTCGCTTCGCGCGATCGATTCTCGAACTTGGCGGCAACAACGCCGCCATCGTCTGCGCCTCCGCGCCGCTCGACCTCGCGGTGCGGGCGATCGCCTTCGCGGCGATGGGCACGGCGGGCCAGCGCTGCACCACCTTGCGCCGCCTGATCGTGCATGAAGATGTTCATGACGAGCTTCTCACGCGGCTGCGGCGCGCCTACGCTTCAGTTTCTGTCGGCGATCCACGCGACGGCGCTTCGCTCATCGGACCGCTGATCGACGAGAGCGCCTATGCGGCGATGCGCGCCGCGCTCGACGAGGCCCGCGGCGCGGGGGGCGCCGTTTACGGCGGTGAACGCGTGCTTGCGGAAAAATATCCCGGCGCCTTCTATGTGCGTCCGGCGCTGGCGGAAATGCCGGGCCAGGCGGAGGTCGTGCGGCGCGAGACATTCGCGCCCATCCTTTATGTGATGAAATTCCGCAGCCTCGACGAAGCGATCCGATTGAACAATGACGTCGCGCATGGCCTCGCGTCGTCGATCTTCACGTCGCGCCTCGATGATGCCGAGCGCTTCATTGCCGCCGACGGCTCGGATTGCGGCATCGTCAATGTGAACATCGGGCCTTCGGGCGCCGAAATCGGCGGGGCGTTCGGCGGCGAGAAGGATACCGGCGGCGGTCGTGAAGCAGGCTCGGACTGCTGGAAGTCCTACATGCGCCGCGCCACCAACACGATCAATTATTCGGGCGAATTGCCGCTGGCCCAGGGGGTCAAATTCGACCTCGACGCTTAGCGTCGGCGCGCCGCGCTCATGGTTTTGCGGCGCCGACGGCTTAAATGACGAGATGCAACCGTCGATCGGTCAGAGCTGCGATGAACGAGTCTTCTGCTTCCGCCGACTCCCTTCGGGCGATGTTCGCCTCTGCGATTTCGGACATGTATCAGGCCGAAGCGCCGCAATATCGCGCGATGAAGGCGCTTGTCGCCGAAGCGAATGGGCGATGTCTCGCCGAAGATCCGCAACTGAGGCGGCGACTCGTCGAAAGCGGCGAGTTGGAACGACTCGACGTCGAGCGCCATGGCGCCATTCGCGTCGGGACGGCCGAGGAACTGTCGACGCTGCGCCGGCTGTTCGCGATCATGGGTATGACGGCGGTCGGCTATTACGATCTGTCGGTCGCCGGACTGCCCGTGCATTCGACCGCCTTCCGGCCGATCGACGAAGCCGCGATGCGGGCGAGCCCGTTCCGCATTTTCACCTCGCTTCTCCGGCTCGATCACATCGCCGATCCGCAGGCGCGCGAGATCGCGGCAAGGGCTCTCGCTCAGCGCGACATTTTCACGCCGCGCTGCCGGATGCTGATCGATATCCATGAGAAGCGTGGGTTCGACGATGAAGAGACGCGGGAATTCATCATTGAAGCGGCGAAGACATTCCGCTGGAACGGGCAGGCGACGGTCTCGTCCGCCGTCTATCAGCGGCTCCATGCGACGCATCCGCTGCTCGCCGACATTGTTTGCTTCAAGGGGCCGCATATCAACCATCTCACCTTGCATGCGCTCGATATCGACGCCGCGCATGCCGCGATGGCGGCGCATGGCATGAATGCGAAGGCGGTCATCGAAGGGCCGCCGCGCCGGCGCCGCCCGATCCTGCTGCGCCAGACGAGCTTCAAGGCGAATCCCGAGCCTGTCGACTTCATCGAGGAGGACGGGCGGCGCGCGAGCGGCGCGCATACGGCGCGCTTCGGCGAAATCGAACAAAGGGGCGCGGCGCTGACCGCCAAGGGACGCGCGCTCTACGACCGGCTTCTCGCCGAGGCTCAGGCCGAGGCGCCGCTCGCGGCGGATGGCGCGAATGCGCAAGCTTATAATGCGGCGCTGGTCAGACGCTTCGCGGCCTTTCCCGATGATGCGGCGACGCTGAGACGCGAGAAGCTCGCCTTCTTCCTCTATTCTCCAGATGCAAGCGCGCGGGGAGGGGAGTTGGCGTCTCGTCCTTCGGTCGAGGATCTTCTGCGCGCCGGAGCCCTGCGCGCCGAACCGATCCTTTACGAAGACTTTCTGCCGGTCAGCGCCGCCGGCATCTTTCGGTCGAATCTCGGCGATCAGCGCGCGGAAGAATTCATCGAGCGCGCCGATCGACGCGCCTTCGAGACGGCGCTGGGCGCGCCGGTCCTTGACGAATTCGCGCTCTATGAAGAGGCGGAAACGCGCTCTCTAGCAATGAGCCTTGAGGCGCTTGGCCTCGATTGCGTCGCCCGGCTTCAACCCTGAACAAGCGCATTCGGCCGAATTTGGCGCGACGGAGAGGGAATGACCATGGACAGCGCGCGTTACCACAAGGCCAGCATCGGAGACCGTCCGCTTCAGCCGGAAACGCTGATGTTGAGCTATGGCTACGACCCGGCGCTGTCCGAAGGGTCGGTCAAGCCGCCGGTGTTTCTCACGTCGACCTTCGTGTTTCGCACCGCCGAGCACGGCCGCGACTTCTTCGATTACATGGCCGGCCGCCGCACGCCGCCAGAAGGCGAAGAGTCCGGACTCGTCTATTCGCGCTTCAATCATCCCAATCTCGAGATTGTCGAGGATCGTCTGGCGATTTACGAACATGCCGAATGCGGTCTCGTCTTTTCCTCCGGCATGGCGGCGATCGTCACGACGATTCTCGCCTTCGCGCGTCCGGGAGAAACCATTCTGCGCAGCCGTCCGCTCTATGGCGGCACCGAGGTTCTCATCGACAAAACGCTCGCCCCGTTCGGCTTGACCGGCGTCGGCTTCACCGACGGGCTCGACGAGGAAAACATCCGCGCCGCGGCCGAGCGCGCGTTGGACATCGGGCGCATCGCGATGATTTTCATCGAGACGCCGTCCAATCCGATGAACAGCCTCGTTGACATCGCGCTCGTGCGGCGCATCGCCGAGGACATCGCCGGCAAGCAGGGCGCGCGCCCGGTCATTTGCTGCGACAATACGCTGCTCGGCCCGGTGTTCCAGTCGCCGCTCCGGCACGGCGCCGATCTGTCGCTCTATTCGCTGACCAAATATGTCGGCGGGCACAGCGATCTCATCGGCGGCGCCGTCGTCGGCGGCTGCGCCCATCTCAAGACGATTCGGGCGATGCGCAGCGCCATCGGCACGCAGCTCGATCCGCATTCCTGCTGGATGCTCGGACGCTCGCTCGAAACGCTGTCGCTGCGCATGAACCGGGCCGCCGAGAACGCGGCGGTCGTCGCGAAATTTCTGGCAAACCACCCCAAGGTTGCCGGCGTTCACTACCCGCCGCTGCTGCCGCCCGATCATCCCCAGCGCATGCTGATGGAGCGCCAGTCCACTTCGGCCGGCTCGACCTTCTCATTCGAGGTCGTCGGCGGGCAGGCGGAGGCTTTCGCCTTTCTCAATCGGCTTCAGATTTTCAAGCTCGCCGTGAGTCTGGGCGGCTCGGAATCCCTGATCTGCCACCCGGCGACCACGGTGCATTCGGGGTTGACCGAGGAAGCCCGGCAGGAAATCGGCATCACCCCTTCGCTCATTCGCGCCTCGATCGGCATCGAGCATCCCGACGATCTCATCGCCGACCTCACGTTGGCGTTCAGTTGATCAAGCGTGACCTTTGCTTTTGGCGACCGGAAGCGTCGCGCCGCGCCCTGTCAAAACGCCGCGCCCGGACATATGTATCAATTGCCTGTTAGCGGTCCGAAATCGAGCAGAGACTGGACAATGAGAATAGCTAAGGAAATACGAGACGACCGCACCGTTTTGAGCATCCAGGAAGATCGCATCGATGCGCATAATTCCGGCGAGCTTAAGAATCTGGTCCTAAAAACGCTGGAAGGCGGCGCAAAAAACGTGGTGATCGATCTCGCTAGAGTACAATTCATCGACAGTTCGGGTCTGGGCGCTCTACTTTCCGGCTATAAAAACGCGAATTTGCGCTCGAGCGGGTTTGCGTTGGCGGGGCTGCAGCCGCGCGTCAGATCGATGTTCGAATTGACGCGGCTGCATCGGGTGTTCGACATTTATCCAAGCCTGCAACTGGCGCTGAGCGCCTGAATGGGGACGGGCGGTGATCGAAATGTGCGAGACGGCGGTCAATCTGGACATCGTCGTTCCCAATGAAACGCGGTATTTGCGTTTTGTTGGCGCGGTCGCCGAACAACTTGCGAGAGAATTGGACATTCAAGAGGATAAGCGCGACACGCTCGCGTTCCATCTCAATCTTGCGCTGACCGAAGCCGTCGCCAATGCGATTCAATACAGTTCCGCAGCGAGCGAGAAGGACTCCGTTCGGATCTGTCTTTCCGTCAAGGACGCCTATCTTTCCGTGCGGGTCTTCGATCATGGCGGCGGCTTCGATCTTTCCGCGGTGCCGACGCCCGACTTTGACGAACTTGGCGAACGCGGCCGCGGCATATTCTTCATCCGTTCGGTGATGGACTCGGTTCAATATTCCAAGACGGACTCGGGCAATGTGCTCGAAATGCGCAAGAAGATCGCTTAGCCCTCCCGTGCTCGGCCCTCCCGAAACATCGGCGCATGAGATTTATCGCCCCTCCGACTGGGATACGGCGGTTCGCCGTTTCCTGCGTCGCGCCGGCCGCCGCGTCGGGCGGGAACTTTCGGCGGATGCGCTGCGCGGACTGCCGAAGTCCTATCGCCATCTCACGCCAGCGTCGCGCGCCGCGCGCGACATTGCTCTGATCGGGATCAATGACGACAGCGCGCGCGACATCGTTGAACTTCGCCCGCTGCGCGGCGCCGCCCCCGGCGAAGCGAGCTACGAGATTCGCCTCATCGGCGCGAGGGAGCGTTCGCTGGACGAACTCCTGCCGGTGCTGCAGAATCTCGGATTGCGCGTCTCGGACCAGATCAGGTTCAAGCTCAATCTCGGCGCCGAGCCATGGTTCATCCGAAGTTTTGCCGTCGAGCCCTCGGCGCCGAGCGCAATAAGCCTTATGCGCTGTCGCCGGCGGTTGTTACAGGCGCTCGAAGCCGCGCTTTCGGCGGATGTCGAAAGCGACGACCTGAACGGCCTGATCCTGGCGACTGAGCTCGACTGGCGCCAGATCGATCTCTTTCGCGCTTACTGCAACTACTATCAGCAACTCGGCGTGAGGGTCGGGCGCGCTCGCATCTATCGTGGGCTCTTGGGAAGTCCGGCAGCCGTCGAGCTGCTGTATCGCTATTTCGAAGCGCGGTTCAAACCGGATCGCGAGGGACGCGATTCTTTTGAGACCGAGCTTGAAATGCTCACGCCGATCAGGGCTCAACTCGTCGAGGTTCTCGATAAGGTCGCCGACAGCGGCGACGATCGCATCCTGCGCGACCTCTTCAATCTCATCGACGCCACGGTGCGCACCAACTTCTACTTCTCCGGCGCATGGGCGCGCAACTTCATCGCTCTCAAGATCAGCAGTCTCGGCGTGTTCAACATGCCGGCGCCAAAGCCCATGGCTGAGATATACGTTCACTCCGTGTCGATGGAAGGGATACATCTTCGCGGCGCGAAGGTTGCACGTGGCGGCATTCGCTGGTCGGACAGGCCGGAGGATTTTCGCAGCGAAATTCTCGCCCTGATGCAGACCCAGATGATCAAGAACGCGCTCATCGTGCCGCAGGGCGCCAAGGGCGGTTTCGTCCTGAAACTTCCCTATGAGGACGCGACGCAACGACAGCGGCTGGGGAAGGAGGCCTATTCGCAGTTCTTGCGCGGTCTTCTCGATCTGACCGACAATCTGCAGGATTCGAAAATCGTTCGACCGCCGGAGCTTGTCGCCTACGACGATCCCGATCCCTATCTCGTTGTCGCGGCCGACAAGGGAACGGCGAACTGGGCCGACGTCGCCAATGAAATTTCTCGCTCTTACGACTTCTGGCTCGGCGACGCCTTCGCCAGCGGCGGCGCGCATGGCTATCACCACAAGCGGTTGGGCATTACCGCGCGCGGCGCCTGGGTCTGCGTGAGACGGCACTTTTATGAGCTTGGTCGCGATGTCGACGCCGAGACATTCACCGTCGTTGGCGTCGGCTCGATGGACGGCGACGTCTTTGGCAATGGGATGTTGCATACGCCGAACATCCGATTGTTCGCGGCCTTCGACGGCCAATACATATTCTTGGACCCGAACCCGGACCCGTTGGCGTCCTTCGCCGAGCGCCGCCGCTTGTTCGAATCGCCGCATTCGACCTGGCGCGACTATAATCCGGCGTTGCTCTCGCAGGGCGGCGGCGTCTATCGGCGCGACGCCAAGGATGTCGCGCTCAGCCCCGAGGTGCGGGCCTGGCTTGGCGTGCGACACAGCGCGCTTGATGGCGAATCGCTGGTCCGTTGGCTGTTGACGGCGCCCGTCGATCTCTTGTGGATGGGCGGCGTCGGGACTTACGTTAAGGCGAGTTCGGAGACGAATGAGAGCGTCGGCGACCGCGCCAATGACGGCGCGCGGGTCGATGCGCTGCAGCTTCGCGCCAGAGTCGTTGGAGAGGGCGCGAATCTGGCGTTCACCCAGCGGGCGCGCATCGAATATGCGTTGAAGGGCGGCCGCATCAATACCGACGCCGTCGACAATTCCGCGGGCGTCGATCTTTCCGATCACGAAGTCAATCTGAAGACCCTGCTGCGCGCGCGGCCGGATAAAGGCGCGCTCGAAACCGGCGACGCCAATGCGCTGCTCGAATCCCTCACCGAAGACGTTTGCGCGTCGGTATTGCGCGACAACGACCAGCAGAGTCTTTGCCTGTCGCTGGACCGCGCGCGTTGTCTCGTCCATCTCGATCCATTCATGGATGTCGCCGAACAACTCGAAAACGCCGGTTATATCAGTGCGGCCGCTGACGCCTTCCCGACGCGCAAGGATGTCGCCGCGCGCGCGGCGAAGGAGTTGACCCGGCCGGAGCTTGCTCTGCTGATGGCGAACGCCAAACTGGCGCTGAAGCAGCGGCTGCTTGAAGACGAGTCCTTCCTGAAAGGATCTTGGACCGACGAGTTTCTGGCAAGCTATTTTCCCGACTATGTGCGATCTCATTTTCCAGAGCGGATCAGAAGCCATTCGCTGGCGCGAGAAATCGCCGTCACCGCGATCTGCAACAGAGTGGTCGATCAGGCGGGCGTCCGCTTTCTGCTGCTCGGCGAGGGATTGGCGCCGGCGCTGCTCAGCTATGCGGTGAAGCTCTATCTCTCCTTCGATCGAATTTTCGAAGGCGACAGATGGCGCGCGGCTTTTCTGTCGCAAGGCGGGTTGGGCGCCGCGCAGGAATATCGCCAGTTGCTTCAGCTCGAAGCCTCTCTCGCTTACATGTGCCAATGGGCGATGCGGCGCGGCTATCGACTGAGCCCGGACGATGCGGAGATCGAACGCTGGCGTGTTGATCTTCGCGACTACCGGGCGCGCGTTTGCGCCGCCGAACCGGCTGACGGGCTGGGAGAACCCTACTTCGATCGGGTGAGCGATTTTCCTTTCCTTGTCGCGCTCAGCCGGGAGTCGGGAGAAGACATGCGCGCAGCCGGCGCCTGTTTCGATCAGGCGGCGAATCTGTTCGGACTGCAAAAGCTCACTGCCTTTTTGGAGGAGGTTAAGCCGAGAGACCGGTGGGAGCAGCAGTTGCAGGCCGCGCTCGACGCAAGGATGCGGGATGCGGCGGCGCGCATCGCCTCGATGCAATTCCTGACCGGCATCGCCGATCCCCGCGCCTTGTTTCGTAACGTCGGCCTCGAATTCCGGCTCGCCGGCCTCGAGCGGCTGGCCGTCAAACTGGAATCTTCGCTGTTCACGACGCTCACGCCGATTGCGGCCTTCGTCGCCGAGCTGAATGCGCTCGTCGACGCCTGCGACGCCGCCTATCGCAACCGTTCCGGCGCGCGCTCGGAAGGGGAGCGGCGCATTCATGGCGTTTCGGCGCAGGCAGGGGTTCCTTAGCGCGATGGAAGCGCTGGCCGCCGATCGCGCCATTCTCGACGCCTTTGACGAGGCGCTGTGCGTCGTCGAGTCCACCGGCGCTTTGCGGACGATGAATCGCGCCGCCGAACGGCTGACCGGCTATTGCGAGAGCGAGCTGCGCGGCCGCTCCTTCTTCTCGCAGCTTGTCGCGCGCCGCGGCGGCGACGGCGAACCCCCATGGCCGACGCATGCCCGCGAGCGTTTGTCCCTGCGCCTGCGACGCAAGGACCGAAGCTTGATCGATATTCGCTGCGAGATCGATCCGCTTGCCGGCGACGGCGGCGGCGCGCTCGTCAAGCTTCGCCCGATCGACGAGGCGGTCAGCGGGCAGGACGCGCTCGACGACATCAGGGAAAAGCTCGAGACAATCTTTGGCGGCATGGCCGACGGGCTGGTGCTGATCAACGAGGCCGGCGACATTCTGCTGTTCAGCAAGGGCGCCGAGAAGCTTTTCGGCTATCGCGCCAAAGAAGCGCTCGGCGCGAACGTCAAGATGTTGATGCCCTCGCCCTATCGCGAGGCGCATGATGGCTATCTTGCCGCCTACAAGAACACCGGCGTCAAGAAAATCATCGGCATCGGCCGCGAGGTCGTGGGACGGCGAAAGAACGGCTCGACCTTTCCGATGTATCTCTCGATCGGCGAAATCCGGCTCAAGGGAACGCGCTATTTCGTCGGCGTCACCCATGATCTTACAAGATTGAAACGCGCCGAGGACAGGCTGCTGACGCTGTCCGCCGCCATCGAGCAAAGTCCGATCGCGGTGATGATCGCCAACAGGGATGGCGAAATCGAATATGTGAACAGCCGCTTCGCGACTCTCACCGGCTATCAGCCGCATGAACTCATCGGGCAAAATCCGCGCATGCTTCAATCGAAGCGAACGGAGCACGATCAGTACCGTCGTCTATGGGAGAGCATTCTCGCCGGCGTCGAGTGGCGCGGACAGATTCAGGACCGCAGAAAGGACGGCGAGCTCTACTGGGCCTCCGAAATCATCTCGCCGCTGCGCGACGCCGCCGGCGCGATCACCCATTATCTCGCGATTCAGCAGGACATCACCGAACAAAAGCGCGACAAGGAGGCGCTGTTCGAGAGCGAGCAGCGCTTCCGCCAGGTCGCCGACATGGCGGGCGACTGGCTGTGGGAGCAGGATCAGGACGGCCGCTACACATACAGCAGCAACGCGGTCGAGGACGTGCTGGGCATGAGCCCCGATGAAGTCGTCGGCAAGACCTATCTCGACCTCTTCGCCGGGCCGCCGCCGAGCGGCTCGGCCGCGGAGAACATGCAGGCGCCGACCGCTTCGCGCCGGCCGTTCCACCGCATCGTCAACCATTATCGCCATAAGAGCGGCGCCGACGTCTATACCGAGTCGACCGGCGCGCCGGTGTTCGACGACGACGGCCGGCTGGTCAAATGGCGCGGCGTCGACCACAACATCACCTCGCGCAAAAAATTCGAGGATGCGCTGCGGGTGCGCAACCGCGCGATCGAAGCCGTGCCGATCGGAATCGCGATCTGGGACGCGCAGGCGCCCGGCGTTCCCAATGTCTATGTCAATCCGGCGCTGAGCCGGATCACCGGATTCGCCCGCGAGGAGCTGCTCGGTCACAGCATGCATCTGTTGCGCGGGCCGGATACCGATCCCGCGGCTCTCGAAGAGATCCGCAACGCCATCGCGCATCGCCAGAGCTGTCAGGTCACGGTGAAATTCTACCGCAAGGACGGCTCGTCCTTCTGGGATGAATTGTTCATCTCGCCGGTCGCCAATGAGGCGGGACGCATCACCCATTTCGTCAGCGTGCACGCCGATATCTCCGAACGGCGGCGGATCGAGGAGAGCCGCCACGAACTCGAAATCGCCAAGCAGATCCAGCTGTCGCTGCTGCCGAACGCGCCGCTGCGCACGCCGCAAATGGAGATCGCCGGAATCTGCGTGCCGGCGATGCATGTCGGCGGCGACTATTTCGACTATTTCGAAAATGCCGGCGTGATCGACATCGTCATCGCCGACGTCTCCGGCCATAGCGTCGGCGCCGCGCTGATCATGACCGAAGTGCGCAGCACATTGCGCGCCGAGACGCGAAAGGCCACGAACGCCCTGAGCGGCCCGGCCGAGCTTTTGCGCGACCTCAACGAGCTGCTGCACGACGATCTCACCGCCGCCGACCTCTTCATCACCATGTTCTACTGCCGCTTCCTGCCGCAGACGCGCATGCTGCAATATGCCAACGCCGGCCAGAATCCGCCGCTGCTGCTGCGCGCCGACGGCGCGATGTGCGCGCAGCTCGACGCCGACGGCCTGGTGCTCGGCGTGATGCGCGACGTCGATTTCAAGGAGGGCCGCATCGAACTCGCGCCGGGCGACAGGCTGCTGTTCTACACCGACGGAATCACCGAGACGCAAAACCGCCAGGGCGAGTTCTACGGGCTCGAACGCCTGTCCACCTCGTTCATGCAGCATCGCCGCCTGTCGCCGGGCGATTTGATCAAGGCGACGCTCGCCGACGTGCGCGCCTTCCGGGGCGAGGCGCAAGCGTCCGACGACATCGCCATGGTGGTGGCGGAGGCGCGCTGAGCCGTTTTGCTCGGGCTTTGTCATTCCCGGCAGGCCGCAGGCCTGACCGGGAATCCAGAGCCGCTGCAACAATGCTGGTTTTGCTCTGGATTCCCGATCGCGCTTCGCGCGTCGGGAATGATAACCGGGCCGTTCAAACCGATTTCGCATGGGGCGTATGGAGAGGGGCGCGCGAAGATGTCCCGCCGCCGTGCGGCGCGGGGGCGAGCGGTCCGGGACGCCCCGGCCGTCGCTGGCCGCAGCGCTAAGAATTGTCTTCGACCGCCGGTTTCTCCCGGACACGGATCGCGTCGTCTCGCCGCCTCCGGGCTGAGGGAGCCGCTCCCCATCGTTCGGGTAACCGACGCCTGCGCCATCCTCGGATATTGCGGTCCGGGCTTTCAAAGCCTGCACATGAGTTTCTTTGAGCCTTGCGGCTCTAAGAAGCGCTCATGCGTCTCCGCGCAAAGGAGAGAAGCCCAGACCGGCGACGCGCCGCCGGACCAGGGAACGAGGGTCGTTCGTCCCGCCGGATCCGTCCCTCGCCGGCGCCGCCCGACCCTGAGCCGCGCCCTCGCTTGACGAAGGCGGGCAGAGGATAGGAATTTATTCAGGGGATGTCAAGAGGGCACATGCGTTCTTGTCGTCGCCCTTAGCGGCTTTCTCGCCACATGGGAACCGCGCCAATCTCTGCTAACGCGCGTCGTTCTTCGTCGGCAGCCTTGGAAGGGAGATGAACTCTTAGCACGTCTGGGGACCCGCGATTCCCGAATTCTTCGGCAAAAGCCTTTGTGTCTGCAAAATCGTCGAAATATCGAACTTCTTTCGGGCGCAGAGCGCCGGGAGAATACACCTCCACGAAATAGTCGCCGGCCCCAGCGCGGCGCTGCGCCTTGCGCAAAAACAGGTCGAGGTATCCCTGCAAGTCATGAAAACTAGCGGCAGAAAGGCTCTCTGGATACGTCACAGTGACATCGCCCTCGTCTAGCGCGAAAACCTCCTTGCGCAGCCCAGCTTTCGGGGTCTCCGCCGCTGCTGCCGTCGCTAACGCTGCAGCAATACGGGGCGGTGGCGGCGGCGCTTTAGCCCCTGGAAGTGTTGTTTGAGTTGATGAAGGTGCGGTCAACTCTGACACAATATGAACTTCGTTCGTTGGGATGCCCGTTCCACTTTCTCCAACCCAAAGCCATTGTCCGTCCTCTGAAAGACCGATGACTTCGGCCGGAATCTTGAACTGATCCACCCCACCGCTAGTCCATTGAATCTTATCCCCAACTTTCACACGTTCTAAGGGTAGGCTGTCAGTTTCTTTATCAACAACATTAGCAGCATCGCTCCCCTTTGTGAATCGAATCGTCTCGTCGAAAACGCGGAGAAACAGCTTGGCTGCTTCGTCCGTAAACCCTCCCTCGAATTTGAGTTGGCTTATAGCGTGGCTGTCGTCCGGGCGGCCATGCTTCCAATGTTCCCGGTATTCCGCAATGATTCGCGGTCGAAGCGCCGCCTCGGCTAAAAGCGATTCCCGAATCCCCGGACGCTTATCATCAAGAATGCGCCATCCAGTCTCGCTGACTTTGATTTTACGGGCGTCGCCGCCGCCACTCACTTCCGCAAGCCCATAAGCCAGTAGCGCCGCAACATTGCGGTCTGTGGAGCTGGATTTTGGAGCCAACCCCCAATCTTTCGCAATGTCCGCGACGCGGGCCTCGTAGCGCTTCGCATTGTCGAAGAGCACTTGAATCCGTTCGACGGCTTTGCCGAGCCCGATATACGGGAAAGCCGGGCTTCGATCCCGCTTACCAGCAGCGTCCTTCGTCTCAACCTGCGTCATGATAAGTAGCCCCAGAAGTTCGATAAGGCATCTGATAGCATGCCTGATAGCCATTGACAATGCTATCAGCGCTGCTAGGGTGGCGCTGAGAAGAGGGGGAATCGAGTGCTCAGGAGGGTAAGAGCCCCGCGACGGCCAGCCGACGGCGCAGGGGCGAAGATCATGAAGGGGCCGCTTCCCAGCACGCCAATGATGGGAGAAGCGGCCCTGCAATAGGCTCTGTGATTTCCCCGGTCGTCTAAAGGTAGGACGCCCGCTCTTACAGGTGAGGGAATCCAGGTCCGAATCCTGGTCGGGGAACCAAGACTCCGTGGAGCCGAAACCGCCAAAGGTTCCGACTCCGGAACAATCACCATCACCGGGAACCCCGACGATATGATCGCGCTCGCAAGTATAGCGATTTTCCCCTGCGATTTAAAGAGTTGTTGAGCCCCTGCCAGGTGCCCAGCGGAACGCGTCGATCATTGCATGAGGATTTTAAAACCACTTGTATTTAAAACCACTTGTACATGGACAGTTTTGTGGCTAAGGCCGACTTCCCGGTCCTATTTACTCGTCAGACGAAAGGTCGCGGTGTCGGCACTCCTAGCTGACCGGTCTTACAGCGTTGATGATTGCGAGTAGCATGTTCAAACGCAACACGATCATGGGTGCCTTGCAGCGATTACCAATGGCGCACACGTCGTTTGGCTAGACAATGTGCTACCGATGTACCGAAAGGATTGCTTCGCGCTTGAAGGCGACCATCGGGTTGTGGAAAAGCACTAACGCATCTTCCGAAGTCTCTATACTTCGTCGAGCGGATCATTCGTGACGCCTAAAGTTTCAGGCGCTCGCGAAATGAACGCAAGAATGCTTTTTTGAGCCTACTCTGGAAGCCGCCACCCTTCGAATCCCATCCGTAAGTCATATATCGGAACAGTTCGCCGATATCCGCGTCGTCGAATTTGACGGCCAGATTTCCGTTTTGAAGTTGCTCGATCAGACGGGCGTGCAAATTTTGGTGACCTCCTTCTCCGGAAGGCTCAAGAAGATTCGCCGCTTCGTCAGTCGTAAGAGTGAACTCGATTGGCTTCGGAATCATTGCATTATCCTCTTGGTTGCAATGCGCGGATAATACTGCCATGGCGGTCCGTTCGGCAAATTAGCAAACTACCAGCCTAACAAAGAAACTATTCCCCCGGGGATCAAATTCGTAGTTTTAGACGTCCTTCTACGGACCAACATCGTGCAGCATGCGTTACCAAGCTACGCATCCGTCGGAGACGAGCGCCGCAGGACAGCGAAGGTCTTGCTATCCCCTTGACGCGCGCGGTGGCCAACCGAGGGGATGTCCCGATCATTGTTGAAAAAGGAGGAGCGGCGTTGCTCGCCTTGAGCCGTTAGGCTCGGGGTGCTGATTCCACGAAAGGAAGCAACGCCATGCAGGAACATACCACATCGACCGCGATT
>VGDY01000007.1 GCA_016869555.1 Alphaproteobacteria bacterium
GCGCTCGCAAAGCGCATGGCGAACGCCGTCCCATCGAACGAGCATCTTGCTCAAACCGCGAAAGCCGCATAGCATTCAGGCCAGCAACGCCGATTTCCGCTTTTCAACATCAAGCGGGACATCCCCCATCGAAGAGCGTCTCAGGCGCAGGCCCGCGCGCGCTGAATAAATCGACTTGAAACAGGCATAAATTGGTTCTTGGATCACAATTGTCCAATATGTACTGAAGCGGCGTATTGGAGACGAGGCCGCCATCCCAATAAAGCTCGCCCTTGATCTCGACGGGCGGAAAGCCAGGGGGAAGCGCGCCGCTGGCAAGGATGTGATCGAGGGTGATGTTCTCGGTCATATTGTCGAAATATTGAAAGTTGCCGGTCCGCACATTGACCGCGCCGATGCTAAGTCGATTCAGCTTGGCGTTAATGAGATCAAAATCGACAAGTTCCGAAAGCGTATCCCGCAAGGGCTGCGTATCGTACAAGCTGAGCGACGTCGGCGGATACGGCCAGAGCGGCGCCTCCGGCGGCAGCCGGGGAGCAAAAAAACCTGGCGCGCCAAATAGGGCGGCCATACTGGCGCCCACGTCGGCGGATACGACGCTCATGATCTCAGGCGCGCCGAAGGACATGGATGCGCCGCTCGTAATCCTCTCCCAGAATTCACGCAGTCGAGCGACGCGTCTGTCCGGCGGGTTGCCGCATATGATCGCGGCATTGATCGCGCCGATCGAAATTCCGGCATACCAGTAAGGAGAATATCCTCCGGCGTTCAACTCTTCGAACGCCCCTGCCTGATAGGCGCCAAGGGCGCCGCCGCCTTGCAACACGAGACCGATGATTTCCGTTCCCGCCATCCTTGCCGATCCCTCCGTCAAGACGCCGCCGTCGCCGTTGACGACGGTCGGCGCCAAGCGCGATTTTCAAACAACTGGCGGCGCCGCCGCTTTCACATTGGCGTTCCGCGCGGCTCGCGTAACGCTCCATATTCTTACGATGTTCTTTTGCTTGGATTTGGTAACGACAGTCTGCTGCATAGGGCGCTATTGTCCGCCATCGAGCTTGGTCGCCAACAACGCGATTGTCTTGGCGTAGACGCGCGCCTTGTTCCACTCGAGGAAGACCGCGAAATTCGGCTCTCCTTCAGCCCAGCCCTCCCCCGCGCGCCAGCCCTTGCCCTTAAGGAAATTCGCCGTCGAGGCGAGCGCGTCCGCCGTTGATCTTATGAGATCGCGCCTGCCGTCGCCGTCGAAATCGACGCCATATTTGAGATAGGACGACGGCATGAACTGCGTTTGACCGATTTCGCCGGCCCAGTCGCCGCGCATCTGAGCGGGCGACATGTCGCCGCGCTCGACGATTTTCAACGCCTCGTTCAATTCCTCCCTGAACTGCGCGGAGCGCCGGCAATCATAGGCGAGAGTCGCGACCGCCTGCATTGTCTTAAAGCGCCCATTGTCGGCGCCATAGCCGGTTTCCAACCCCCAGATCGCCACCAGCACCGGGCCCGGCACGCCGTAGCGCACTTCGATCTGCCGCAACAGCGCGGCGTGGCGTTGCAGCAGCGCCCGGCCCTTGCTTAAACGGCTGGGCGTCACCAGACGGCTCGAGAATTTCTCGAAGCTCAGATGAAAAATCCGCTGTCCCCGATCGCGGCCGATCACCGCATGATCATAGGATATGTCCGCCAGAGCGGCGTCGAGCGTGCGCTGGGACAGGCCAGTTTCGCGAGCCTCCCGCTTCATGTCCTCAAGCCATTGGCCGAAGCCCGAGGCCGACGATCCGCAGGACTCGGCGCGCGCGGGTCCGGCGCAGCCGAACACGGCCAGAACGCCGATGGCGAGGCATGCGCCGAGCGCGCCGGCGCGTCGTTTAAGCGTAAGCATCGCCGGGCACTGTAATCAGGCCGAGAACGCGCTGCAATAAAGTTGATCGCCGGCGCGTCGGCGCCGCATGGCGAACGGCCTTTCGCGCCTGTCACCGACAAGGCGTCGGATCAGCGGCCCTTCTCCATGAACTGGCGCTTGCATGCCTTCGAAAGTTGACCCACATGCGCCCGCAGGCATTTTTCGACCGCGATCGCATTGGGCTCTTCCGCCGCGCAGAATTTGTGGGAATCGCGCTCGCAGGCCGAGCGCTGCCTGTCCACGGCGGCGCGCGCGGCCGCTGCATCTAGCGCGGCGAAGCCAAAGAAGGCCACGAGAATAAAAATCAGCTTTCTCATCGATCGACTCTTTGCTGTTAACGCCTGACCGCTCCGGTTCAATAGCGCGGCCAGAGCGATACCTGTCGCGAGCGCCGCCGATATCAAGTGCGGGCGACTGCGCCGGGTCTAATCGCCTCTGATCAAGGCAAGGCTCGTCGCGCTGTCGAAGCTGGCGGCCCTCTAGACAGAACGATCGAGATAATGGATTTCGGAAACCTCGCGAAGACGCGCCGCCGCCGCTTCCGGCGTGATGTCGCGCTGGGGTTCGCCGAGCATTTCGAATCCCACCATGAACTTGCGCACGTTCGCCGAACGCAAGAGCGGCGGATAGAAATGCGCGTGAAAATGCCAGCCGGGGTGAGGCGCGCCGTCGGCAGGACGCTGGTGAAACCCCATCGAATAGGGAAAGTCGGTTTCAAACAGATTGTCGTAGCGAATGGTCAGTCGCTTGAGAATGTCGGCGAGCGCCTGCGCCTCTTCGCCGGTAAGATCGTCGAAAGAACCGATATGCCGTGTCGGCAGCACGATGGTTTCGAACGGCCAGATCGCCCAGAACGGAACCAGCGCGACGAAATGATCATTGCGGCAGACAATCCGCTCGGCGCGTCTTTGTTCGAGCGCCAGATAGTCGCAGAGAAGACAGGAGCCATTCCGTTCCAGATAAGCGCTTTGCCGTATCGATTCCTTGACGAGTTCATTGGGTATGCTGTGCGTCGCCCAGATCTGGCAGTGCGGATGCGGATTGCTCGCGCCCATCGCCGCGCCGCGATTTTCGAAAATCTGCACATAATTGATCATGTCGTCAGCGCCGAGCCGCATGGTTTCCTCGCGCCACGCCTCGATGACCGGAACGATTTCCGCAACGCTCATGCGCGGCAGGGTCAGATCGTGCCGCTCCGAAAAACACAGCACGCGGCATCGGCCGGGTTCGCTCTGCGCGACAAGCAGTCCGTCATGAACGAGATTCTGCGCTGGCGCTTGAGACGTGAGCGCCGCGAAGTCGTTGTCGAAGGCGAAAACGCGTTTATAGGGAGGATTTCGTTCGCCATTCGCCCGTTCATTGCCGGGACAGAGATAGCAGGTCGGATCATATCGGGGCCGATCCGCATCGCGCATTTTCTCGACCTGTCCTTGCCAGGGACGGCTCGTGCGATGCGGCGACACCAGAACCCACTCGCCGGTGAGCTGATTGAGCCGGCGATGCGAGGCGCTATCGAGCAGCGACATGCGCCGCTCCTGTCAGGCCGGCCGGGCCAGCGCCGGGACCGGGAACGCAAGTGAGAATGGGCGGCGTAACGCCCATCGCGGTTCGATATCTCTCCGCCATTGTCTGCGCGAATGCTTCGGTGCGCGTTCCGTCGACGAGATTGATCGTGCAGCCGCCAAAACCGCCGCCCATCATCCGCGCGCCATAGACTCCCGGAACGCTGCGTGCGATTTCGACCATCAGGTCGAGTTCGGCGCAGCTCACCTGATAGTCGTCGCGCAGGCTGTCATGCGAGAGATTCATCAGACGGCCGCATGCCTCGAGGTCTCCCGCATCGAGCGCCGCGGCGGCGCGCAGCGTTCGATCGATCTCGCCAACGACATGGCGCGTGCGGCGAAACACGAGCTCCGGCATCAAATCGGCGTAGCGTATCAATTGGTCAAACGTCACGTCGCGCAAGGCCGACACGCCGGCGATCCGCGCCGACAGCGCCGCGACCGCGCGCTCGCAGTCTTCGCGGCGCGCATTATACTCGTCGGCTGCGAGCCGGTGGCGCACCATGGTGTCGCAAAGGACAAGACGCGCTTTCGGATCAATCGCAACCTTTCGCGCCGTGAGACTGCGGCAGTCCAGCAGCAGCGCGCTCCCCGCGACGGCGCAGCAGGATATATATTGATCCATGATGCCGCAGCGGACGCCGACGAATTGATTCTCGGCGCGCTGGCAAATCCTGGCGAGTTCGACTCTGTCGATTTCGGCGCCGGAAATCGATGCGAGCGCAAAGCCCGCCGAGACTTCGAAGGCCGCGGAGGCCGAGAGTCCGGCGCCGATCGGGAGATTGCCGTCAAAGAGAAGATCGGCGCCGCTCAGTCTGTAGCCGGCCTGCTCAAGAAAAATCGCGACGCCGCGGATATAGTCGCTCCAGTCGCCGCGCGGCCACGCCGCCGGATCGTCGAGATCGAATTCGACGATCTCGTCCATGATCAGCGAGCGCAGGCGCAGACGCCGATCGGAGCGCGGGGCGATCGCGGCCCAGATTGAAAGGTCCAGCGCCGCGGGCATGACGAAGCCGTCATTGTAGTCGGTATGTTCGCCGATGAGATTGATGCGGCCGGGCGCCCGAAACAGGCGCGGCGCGCGCTGGAAGCTCTGGCGGAAGGCGGCGATCAGATCGCGCTCGATCGATTCCATGCCAGCCACAGTCCCGTTGTCATCAAACCGTCAAGACGACGACGCATCGAACGCGCGACAGGGAAATCAAATGATCGTCTGCGCATGACACGTCAACGCCTCGGCGTTTGCTACTATCCCGAACATTGGCCAAAGTCACGCTGGCGCGAAGACGCGGCCATGATGAAGGACATCGGCCTCTCCTTCGTCCGCGTCGGCGAATTCGCCTGGTCGCGGCTGGAGCCTTGCGACGGCGTCTATGATTTCGCCTGGCTCGCCGACGCCATCGATACGCTCCATCGCGCCGGCCTCAAAATCGTGCTTGGAACGCCGACGGCGACGCCGCCCAAATGGCTTGTCGACAAAATGCCGGACATGTCCGCGCTCGACGCCAATGGGCGGCCGCGCAAATTCGGTTCGCGCCGGCATTATTGTTTCAGCCATGAAGGCTATGCTCAGGAATGCGAGCGCATCGTCGAACGTCTGGCGCAAAGTTTCGGCGCGCATACCGCCATCGCCGCATGGCAGACCGACAATGAATATGGCTGCCACGACACCGTGCTGAGCTATTCGCCGGCGGCGCTGCAGGCGTTTCGCCGATGGCTGAAAGCCAAATATCGTCGCATCGAGACGCTGAACGAGGCCTGGGGCAATGTGTTCTGGTCGATGGACTATCGAAGCTTCGACGACATCGAACTTCCCAATCTGACCGTCACCGAGGCCAATCCTTCGCATCTGATGGATTTCCAGCGCTTCTCGTCGGATCAAATCGTCGCCTTCAACCGGCGCCAGGTCGAGATCATCAGACGACATGCGCCGGGCGCGACGATCCTTCACAACTTCATGGGGTCATTCGTCGACTTCGATCATTATGCGCTTTGCGACGATCTTGATGTCGCCGCGTGGGACAGCTACCCGCTCGGCTTTCTCGAACGCTCGTCGCATGACGACGACTTCAAGCTGCGCTACATGCGGGTCGGCGATCCCGACTTTCAGGCCTTTCATCACGACCTCTATCGCGCCTGCGGGCGCGGCAGATGGCAGGTGATGGAACAGCAGCCGGGACCGGTGAATTGGGCGCCGTGGAATCCCGCCCCCGCCGAAGGCGCGCTGCGGCTCTGGACCTTCGAGGCCTTCGCCGCCGGGGCCGAGGCCGTGAGCTATTTTCGCTGGCGCCAGGCGCCCTTCGCGCAGGAACAAATGCATGAAGCGCTGCTGCTGCCGAACGCCGAGCCGAATGAGGGCTACGACGCCGTCGCGCGCATTTCGCAGGAGCTCGCCATGCTCGATGCGCAGGTCGAAACGGTGCGCGCGCCGGTCGCGCTGATCTTCGACTATGAGAGCGCCTGGGCGTGGCGCATCGAGCCGCAAGGTCAGGACTTCGCCTATTTCGACCTCGTCCTGTCAATTTACCGAGGCCTGCGGCGCGCCGGTCTTTCCGTCGACGTGATTGCGCCGACCGCCGCGGCCGTCGCCGATCGCAGGCTGATCGTCGCGCCTGCGCTCTTTGCGCCATCCGAGGACTTCGCGCGGGCGCTGGCGGAGAGCGGCGCGACCATCCTGCTCGGGCCCCGCGCCGGATCGAAGACCGCCGACTTCCAAATTCCGGCCGATCTGCCGCCGGGAGCGCTGCGACGCCTCATCGACATTCGCGTCAGACGGGTCGAGAGCCTTCGTCCCGGCGCGTCTATTAAGATATCCGGCGAGGGCGCCTTCGTGCGGTGGCGCGAATTTTTGCTGCTCGGCGAGAGCGTTCGGCGCGAACTCGCATCGGACGACGGCGAGACGGCGCTCGCGCGATGCGGCGACGTCTTCTATCTCTCGGGCTGGCCCGACGACAAACTGCTGGCGAGCGTCCTGCGCCGCGTTTTCCACGCCGCTGAAATCGCGACGCTCGATCTCGCCGAAGATATCCGCATCCGCGACAATGGCGCGATGCGCTACATTTTCAACTATGGCGCCGAGGCGACGGATATCTCGGCGCTCATCGGGGAAGAAACGCTGTTGCTCGGCGCGCCGATGCTCGAACCTTGCGGCGTCGCCGCCTTCAGACGCGCCTTGTCTTGACGCGAAGCGTTCAGAAGACGAGCCAGGACGCGACGACGAAATAGGTCAGAAGCGAAAAAGTGTCCTGCACCACGGTGGCGACCGGTCCGGAGCCGAGCGCCGCGTCAAAACCGAGCCTTGCGAACAGCCAGGGCATCAGAAAACCAAAGGCTGTGGCGATGGCGCTCGCGACCGCCAGCGAAATCCCGACGGTCGCGGCAAGCCCGACGCTCGAAAAGAAGAACCAGACGATCGGAAAGGCAAGACAGCCCAGCATCGCGCCGAGCAGCGCCCCGGTCCCGAGTTCGCCCGCAAACAGCGGCAGCAGGGCGGAATCGGTCAGGGACAGCCCGCGAACGACCACGACTTCCGATTGCGTGCCGACCGAATCGGCAAGATAGATGATCGCCGGAATAAAGAAGGCGACCGCGATATGCGCGCTGAGCGCGGTCTCGAAGCGCGACATCATCGCCGTCGACGCGGCGCTGCCCGCCATGCCGACAAGCAACCAGGGCAATCGATAGAGCGCGCGACGGTGCGGCGCGGCCGTCAGGGCGTCTTTGGCGGCCTCGGACTTGCCGAGGATGCCCACCATATGATGCAGATCCTCGAGATGCTCGTCGCGCAGAATCGTCATCAGCGCGCGCGCCGGCACGGCGCCGAGAAACCTGCCTTCCGCATCGCAGACGGCCAAGATCGACAGACCTGCATGAATGGCGACGCTGGCCGCGGCTTCGCGATCCGTATCGATGGAAACGCTATAGGCCTCGGCCGTTCGTGCGATATCATGCAGCGGCGTCGTCTCCGGCGCGCCAAGCAGATCGCGTATGGCGACGACGCCGATGAGACGACGATCCTCGGCAAGCGCGAAAACATGCGAGGCGTCGTCGAAGCGCCGCCCGATCAGTCGCGCCCGCGCCTCGCCGGCGCTCTCTTGCGAGCCGGCTGTGGGGACCGACGTCACAAGATAGCGTCCGACCGTCTGGCCGTTCATCTCCGCTGGAGGCAGGCGGTCTGGCGTCGGGATTTGGGACATTGCGGTCATGGCGTCTCATAATGCTCTTGAGAGTCGAGCGGCGTCCCGGCAGATTTAGGCGTCGTGCGGCCGCCGTTCATAGGAATGCGCTACGTTACAGTTATGTGACGGCGTCCTCACGCTCTTTTCGCGATGGTGCCGATTGTTGCATGATAGGATGTTTTGATAGAATTCTTGGCCGTCGTCGCCTTGCCCGACGGCGCGCGGCCAATCGGACCGGAGTCGAAGCGATGAAACCCTTTGGATTTGCATTGGGCGTTCTGACCGGAGCCGCCGCGGTTTTGCTGCTCAACCGTCAGGAAACGCGGCGCGTGCGTCCGGTCGCCAAAGCGGCGCTGAAGGCGGCGATGATGGCCTATCATGAAGCGCGCGTGCAAGGCGCCGAACTCGCCGAAGCCGCCGAGGATCTCTTCGCCGAAGCGAAGACCGAGGCCGCCGCCGATATTTTCGCGGCGGCGATGGCCGCCGCTCAGGCGAAGGCGAAGCACGAAGCAAAATCCGACGCGGCCTCCAAATCCGAGACCGGCGCGACGACGGCCGAAGCCTCGGCGTCGCGCGCCGCGGGCGAGAGCGCTTAAATGACCCAAACATCTCCGCCATTGGCGCAGGTCGCCCACGCCATGCCGGGCCGCGCGCGGCTGCGGATCGCCGACCGCCGCGGCGACGACGCTTACTTTGCTTTGGTCGCCAAGGCCCTTTCGGCGATCGCCGGCGTTCGCGCCGTCGAAGTGGCGCCGATGACGGGCAGCGTTCTCATTCAGCACAGCGGTCCTTTGGCGCGCATCGGCGTCGCCGCGCAGGAGGCGCAGCTTTTTGTCGTCGGCGAAGCGCCTGCGGCGCCGCGCGAGGCGCCGCAAGTCGTGATCGACCCGAAAATCGTCGCGGCGCTGGCGCTGTTCGCCGCGGCGCTTTGGCAAATGTCGAGAGAACGCTTCCTGCCGCCGGCGGTCACTTTGCTTTGGTACGCGAGCCGGCTCGGCGGCGTCTGGTCGCTCGACGGCGACGGCGAGAATGGGGAATAGGCTTAAAACTTCAGCGCATCCACGATGTCGATCGCTTCCCACGGGAGATTGAGATCGGCGCGGCCGAAATGGCCATAAGTCGCGAGCGGCAGATAAAACCCCTTCGCGCCGGCTGTTTGCGGGGCCGTGCGCAAGCCGAAGCGTCGGACGATCGCGGCCGGACGGAAATCGAGAAGCTCCGCGAGTATTCTGGCGAGCCTGTCGTCGGCGAGACGGCCGGAGCCGAAGGTCTCGACCGAGAGACTGAGCGGCTCCGCCTGCCCCGCCGCGTAAGCCAAATGAACCTCGCAGCGCTCGGCGAGGCCCGCCGCGACGATGTTCTTGGCGGCATGTCGAGCGGCGTAAGCGCCGGCGCGTTCGATGCGCGAAGGATCCTTGCCTGAAAGCGCCGAGCCGCTCTGGCGCGCAATCTCGCCATAGGTGTCGATCCCGTTCTTGCGTCCGGTCAGGCCCGCGTGACGCGCCGGTCCGCCGATGTCGAACGGCTCCCCGGCGTTGACATGAACGCTGGTCTGACCGTCTGGCGTCATCTCGCCGACCGAGAGCGCATCGAGCGCGATCGCGCGCAATCGTTCGAACCTGTCGTCATTGAGCGCCGCGCCGTCGAAGGCGACGGTGAGCGACACGCCGTGAATGCGCGTCGGGCGACCGCCACAAAATTCGACGGAGACTTGCGTCTTGGCGTCGGGCGACAGTGACGCAAACCCGTCGCGGCGCGCGGCGTCAAGCGCGCGCGCGATTCTGTGCGCGAGAACGATCGGCGCCGGCATGAATTCGGGCGTATCGCGGCAGGCGTAGCCGAAAACATTGGCTTGCTCATGCGCGACGCGCCTGCCGATCGCCGCGTCGTCGGCGAGGTCCGAGAGCGGCGGCTCGCGCGCGTCGAGCGTCAATTCGACGAAGCTCGTGAGAATCGAGCAATTGCGCGCGTCAAAGCTCCCCGCGGCATAGCCGGCGTCTTGCATCACCGTCCGCGCCAGCGCCGGCAAATCGACGAGCGCATCGGCGGCGTAGCGCGCGGCGAGAAAGACGACGCCCGTCGCCAGGGCGCACTCCACTGTCGCGCGCGTGCGCGCGTCCTCGCGCAGCAGCGCGTCAATCGCCGCGTCGCTGATCTGATCGCAGAGCTTGTCGGGATGCCCCGGCGTCACCGACTCCGACGTGAAGATCATGTCAGGAGACATGGCTTTCTCCATTGGCGCGCGGCGGCGCTTCCTCGCGATCCGCAATTCTGCCGACGACATCGTTGGCGAGCGAACTGCCCAGAGCGATTGCGCCGATTCGCAAGAGATCGCCGGGGCCAAGCGGCGAGAGGCCGAGAAGGCGCCGGGTCAATGGAAAGAGCTGCACGCCAAGCTGCAACAGCAGGGTGGCGCCGACGCCGCCGTAAAGCATCGTATTCGACGGCCTGCCGAGCTCAAAGCTCAATCCCCGTCGCTCGGATCGGCAGGCGAGGCTGTGGAGCAGCTGGCCGCAGGTAATTCCGTGAAAAGCGACCGTGCTGGCGCGCGCCCCGCCGGCGGCGCCGCCGAGACTGAAATAGCCCAAGAGGGCGGCGACGCCCATCACCGAACCTTCTCGAAGAATCCGCCGGAAGTCGGAAGCGGCGAGTATCGGCGCTTTCGGATCATGCGGCGGCCTGTCGAGCACATCTGGCTCTGGCGGCTCGATTCCAAGCGCAATCGCCGGCAGCGCGTCGGTCGCGAGATTGAGCCAAAGCAACTGCATCGGCGTCAGCGGCTCGCCGCCGACCAGCGCCGCGCCGAACATGGCGATGGTCTCTGACGCATTGGTCGAGACGAGATAGCGAAGCACCTTGCGGATATTGGCGTAAGTGGCGCGGCCGAGCCTGATCGCCTCGACAATGCCGTCCATGTCGTCCGTCGCGAGCACGATATCGGCGACCTGACGGGCGACGTCGGCGCCTTCGCCGCCCATCGCGATGCCGACGTTCGCGGCCCGCAAGGCGGGCCCGTCGTTGACGCCGTCGCCGGTCATCGCGACGATATGGCCGTGCCCTTGCAGCGCCTTGACGATGTTGAGCTTGTCGACGGGGCTGACGCGCGCGAACACCTGCGGCTGGCGCGCCAGCGCCTCCAGCGTCTCTGGCTGCATTTTCGCCATCTGGCCGGCTTCGAGCACGCGCAGCTCACCGCCGTCATTCAGATCAAGCCGCCGCGCGATCGCAAATGCGGTCGCGCTCTGATCGCCGGTGATCATCACCGTGCGCACGCCGGCGCGATGCAGCTGTTTGAGCGCCGGCGCGACGCTGGCCCGAACAGGATTCGCCATGCCGGCGAGGCCGAGCCAGATTAGCGCTCGTTCGTCGCGGGGATCGCCGCCGGCTTCGCCGACAGCGACCCCGAGGACGCGCAGCGCGTCGCCGGCCATGCGCTCATTGGCCTTGAGAATGGCCGTGCGCGCCACATCGTCGAGCGGCGCGACGCCATTGGCGGTCCGGCGCGCGGCGCAGCGCGCGAGCACCTCGGCCGGATCGCCTTTGACGCAAAGAATGCGCGCGCCGTCAGCCGCTTGGTGAAGCGTGCTCATGCGCTTGCGGCCATCGCCGCGCGCCACGCATGTCAGCATAGAAAAAGACCGGCGCAGCGCGATTGGATCGACTCCCATCGCCACGCCCGCTTCGATCAGCGCGGTTTCGGTCGGCGTGCCGTCGATTTCCCAACTGCTCCTCGCGGGCCTGACGCCGGCGCCGCTGCACAGCGTCGCCGCTTCGAACAGCCGACGCGCGATGGCGACCGCATCGGCTGTCGCATCGGCGCCGTCGCGCAGCAGATGTCCGTCCTGCAGATCGAATGCGCCGTCGTCGACGTGAACGCGGACGGTCGCCATGCGGTTTTCAGTCAGCGTGCCGGTCTTATCGAGTCCGATCGTTTCGATCGCCCCGAGCGTCTCCACGGCGTCGATCTTGCGCACCAGCACCTTGCGCTTGCGCATGTCCTGCACGCCAAGAGCGAGCGTGGTGGTCGCGACTGCGGGAAGTCCTTCAGGAATTGCGGCCACGGCAAGCGAAATCGCGCTGCGCAAAGTGGGAATGAGCCCATGGCCGCGCAAAAGGCCAAGAGCGAAGACGCTCACGCAAATCAGACCGTTGACGACGACGAGCTCGCGCTCGACCTCGCCCAGTTCGCGCTGGATCGGAGTCGGCGGCGGCCGCAGCGCGCCGAGCAATCGTTGCACGCGGCCGATCTCCGTCTGCGCCCCGATCGCGGTGACGATCGCCATGCCCGATCCGCCGGTCGCCGCCGTTCCGCGAAACACCATGTTGCGACGATCCGAAATTCCCGTTTCCGGCGACAAAACCACATCGTCGTCTTTGGGCGCCGGTTGAGCCTCGCCAGTGAGCGGCGATTCATTCACGGTCAGATCGTCACTGGCGATCAGGCGCGCATCGGCCGCAACGAACGCGCCGCGCTCGATCAGCAAGAGGTCGCCCGGCGCGAGATCGCGCGAGTCGATCTTCAGGCGCGCGCCGTCCCGGATGACGGCGGCGTCCGACGGCTCCTCGCCGGCAAGGCCCAAAATCGCGCGATCCGCCTGGCGCTCGGTGGCCGTGGCGATGCCGGCGTTGACGAGCACCACGGCGGCGATCATCACCGCATCGGCGATTCCGCCGGTCGCCAGCGACACCGCCGCCGATGCGGCGAGCAAAGCGACAGGCAGGCTGGACATCTGCTCGGCGAAAATGCTCGCCGCCGAGCGCGGCTCCTCGCGGCGCAGCTCGTTGCGCCCCCATTTCTCCAATCTTGCGGCGGCTTCCTCTGTCGATAGCCCGCGAGCGACGTCCGTTTTCAATCGCGCCGCGAGCGTTGTGATCGTCTCGGCATGAGCGGCGCGTTCCGGGGCGTGCGAACCGTCCGCGTTGCGCGCGGGCGCGCCGGCGATCGCCGCTTCAAGCGCCTGCATCAGCCGCGCGGTGGTCATCGGCGGCTGAAATTCGACGAGCGTCGAACCGGTCCATTCGCTGGCGCGAACCCGGCGCACGCCGGGAAGATGGCGAAGTCGCTCCTCGACGGCCCGCGCCAATGCTGCGCGGCCGCGCAAGCTCATGTGGCGCATGCGCACGCGGCCGGCGCAAGCGTCGTGAACAAGCTCGGCGCCGGGTTGCGCGCGCGCCTCGACGCCGAAGCGACGCGAATTTAGGGGAGCGATATCTGCATCCGTCCCGGCGAGGATCATCGAGCACATTGTCTGGCGCGCATCGAAGCCCGCATTTCACGACCGTTCGATGACATTCGGAGCGATGCGCTCCGTGGTGTTTCAGGGAGGCCATAATAGCGCGAAGTGCAGGCGAAACCGATGAGAACTTGCGCCCTGTCCGGAAGGAGCGCGTCGGGAGGGCTCGGCAATCCGCTCGAAAGCGCGTATTTTCCGCAGCCCCTTCCCTTATGGCCCCGTCAAGGTCGCAAATTTAAGAAAAATGTCGAGAAGCGCTGAACCGACGCCTATGCCGAAAATGCCGACCGAATTTCCATATTGGACACGGCGGCGTCTCTGATGCGCGCCTTCTCGCGAATGTCATTTGCCGCATGCATGGCGTTGGCGATGCGCGCCTGTTTGGACGCGCCGGCTTTGGCGCAGACGACGCCCTCCGACGGCGAGTGGCGCGCGGAACAGGCCAAGCGTCTGAACGCGCTCGACGCCTATGTCAGCCGGAAGCCGATCGCCTATCGCTGGTTTGCGGATTTTCCGTTTAGCCGGACGGACGGCGTCCCTTTCATCATCCTGAAGCTCCTGCCGAAGCTCGCGCCGGAAGAATGGGGAAGCGCGAATAATTTTCTCGATGTCGCCGGCCTCTTCATCGACGAGCGCGACCCGACCTATCCGATCGCGCGCGGCTTCGGCTGGACAGGCTTGGCGCGCGAGGATCCAAACGGCGGCGTCGATTACGCCGCGATGAGTTGCGGCGCGTGCCACATCGGCCGCGTGCGGCTTGACGACGGCAGTCTTCGCTATCTCGACGGCGGCGTGAACGCGCAGTTCAATCTCATTCAATATCGCGTCAGAGTGATCAACACGATCAAGAAGATCACCGAAGGGGCCGCAACGCTCGAGGAAAAGGTCGAACGCGCGACGCAGGCGATTGTCTCGAAGCTCGACAAAATCCATGCTCAAGACAAGAATTTCTTTTACCGGAATTACACATTCGCCGGCCGCCGGTTCGACGCCGCCTATGAGGCGCGGCAGATCGAACTCTTCAAACAGGACGCCGCCGCGATCGTCGGAAAATATCTTGCCCGCGCCGGACTCGAATTCTTCTCGCTGCTCGATCTCATCTCGAAGAACTACCGAGGCTTCGAGGAGCAGATGACGCAAGGCCTCGGCGGCATGGTCGATGCGGCCGGCGTCAGCGCGTCGATGGCCTATGTCGCCGCCGAAGCGCGCGGCGAAATTCCCGACCCGAAGACCTATCTGCCGCCGACGCCAGGAATCGCCGATATCATGGCCGTTTGGGAGCAGCGTAAGCGCCGGCCGCGCTGGTCCGCGGATCATACGCAGCTTGTCGACGGCGGCGGCCAATGGACCGGCCACATTCCGATTCCGATCTTTAGTGGCCTCGCCGCGCAATTGACGCTGGAGTCCGGACCCGACGTCGACATTCGCATCGCCGCTTTCAGCGAAGATTTGCTGCGCGATCTGCCGGCGCCGGCCTATCCCTTCTCCGTCGATCTTGCGCTCGCAAAGAAAGGCGCGGCGCTCTTTGAAGAGAATTGCGCCCCATGTCATCGGCCGAATAACGGCAAGGTCTATGATCTTGGCGCCGATCTCAGCCGGGCGCGGGCCGTCAGCGATACGATCGCGAAAAGCGTCCGCGACAGCTTCGCAAAGATTTGTCCGACGACCAAGGTCATCGAAATGCCGCCCTCGGGCGATCGCATCGCGCCCTGCGCGAAACTCGACGGCGTGTCGCTCGAGAGCCGCGCCGACCTCTCCATCGCCGATCCTCAGACGCTTGAAGGCTATAATGCGCTGCCGCTCGGCGGCGTCTGGGCGCAGGCGCCCTATCTGCACAATGGCTCGGTGCCGACGCTGTATCATCTTCTCGTACCGCGCGAGCGCCCGGCGATTTTCGTGAAAGGCCGGCTCGACTACGACAAGAAGCTCGTCGGCTTCTCCTGGCAGCCGGCGCAGACGCTCTCGCGCGAGGGCTATCGTTTCGACACGACCTCTTTTCCGGCGCTCTCCAACAAGGGGCACGACAAGAATGTCGTCGAGGACGGCAAGAGTTTGAAGCTCGACTGGTCGGACGACGTCGCCGGCGCCATGGCCATCGTCGAATATTTGAAGACGAAGTGACATTCGAAAATTTAGCGCGCGCGCGTCAGTTACGCCCGCGCCGCCTGCTTCACCGACGCCGTGCTGCTCGCGCCAATAAGATCGAGATCGAGCGTCACGCGGCGCGCGATCAAGCGAGGTGCGCGCATCCGGCCGACGCCTTTCTCGAAGGAAACGATGCCCGCCTCCTGCAGCCGCTTGAGCGTTCGCGACAAGTTCGATTCCTTGCGGTTGACCAAATGCGCCAGTTCTCTCACGGAACTCACATTTCCCTTTGCGATCACCTGGAGCAGCGCAAGGTTCTCGGCGGACAGGAGTTTCACCATGGCCTCCGCGGACACTTTGGTTCCTAAGGACTTCTCGGCGGTCGCCTCGGACTCGAACCAATTTTTTGGAGACTCGCCGGCCTTCGACGGCTCGGCCACGACCTTCTTGGTCCATTGCATGAATTCGCCGATCGAGCCCGTCTTATAGGTCATTGGGTATTTTCCTTTCCGCCATCTCCCGTTTCACTTCCTTCCAGAAGTCCTCCAGGAGTTGGGCCGCAGTCGTGAACGCATAGGGGCGGCCGGGATCGCCCGCTCTGCAATGCCAATGGTCATAGGCGCGCGGAGCCTTCACATATTTGCCGCCCCGCCGCTCAACCGCATGGGCGTTATCGAAACGCACATAGGGCTCCCCGTCCAACGGCCGGAACACGAAGGCGTAGCTCAGACCATGCGGCCGCTCCCTTGTCGCCTCGGTGCGTCGCGCCATGAACTCGACCACATAGCCCTCGGCGGCTTCAAAGCGCGCCCCGTCCAGAGACAGCAACGCCTCGATCTCGAATTCATCAAGCACAAATATATCCTATCATCATATAATAGGCTACTTTCTTCAGGCGCCGTTCGCCAGCCCCGCCTTGACTCTCCCACACCGGGAGTCATTATAGGAACATAACAGGAACTCATGAGATGACCCATCCGCTGGCGTCGCTGCGGAAAAGCTTGGCTTGCGCCTATCCGGCCGCGGCTTTCGAGACGGTCGCGCTCGGCGCGCCCGCCCTCGATCGGCGGCTCGGCGGCGGGATTCTCCGCGCCGCGCTGCATGAGGCCTATGCCGAGACCGCCGCCGACGCCCCGGCGGCGACGGGCTTCGCTTTGGCGCTCGCCAGGCGCGCCATGGCGGGAGCGGAGAAGCCGCTGCTCTGGGTCCGGCAGGAGGCGCTGACCGCCGAAGCGGGCGCGCCCTATCCGCCTGGCCTCGCCGACATCGGCCTCGACCCCGCCGCCGTCGCCTTCATTCGCGTGCGCGACGCCAGGGAGGCGCTGCAGGCGGGCGCGGAAGCCGGGCGCTGCGCCGCGGTCGGCGCGACGCTGATCGAACTCTTCGGCGCAGCGCGCGCCTATGACCTCACCGCGAGCCGGCGCCTCGCTCTGGCGGCCGCTGCCGCCGGCGCGCCGATCTTCATCGTCCGCGCCGGCGCCGTCTCCGCGCCGAGCGCCGCCGCGAGCCGCTGGCTTGTGCGGGCGCTCCCCTCCCGCCCGCTTGCGGCGAATGCGCCGGGGTCCGCGGCCTTTGCGATTTTTCTGCTGCGCCGGCGCGGCGGCGCGGCGGGGCAAGAGCGGCAAGAGTGGCGTGTGGAGTGGAGCCGTGACCGTGGCGCCTTCAAGGACAGAATATTCGACGCACCGTCGTTATCTCGCCCTGTGGCTTCCCTTTCTGTCGGCGGAGCGCCTGACGAAGGCGCGTCGCAGACAGCCGGACGCAAATTCGGATGATTCGCCGCTCGTCCTCGTCAAGAAAGAGCGCAGCGCGCTGCGCATCGACGCGCTCGATCGAAAGGCGATCGCGCTCGGCCTGACCCCGGGCATGACGCTGGCCGACGCCAAAGCGCGCGCCCCCCATCTCGCCGTCGCCCAGGCCGACGCCGAGGCCGACGAGCGGCTGATGCTGCGGCTCGCCGCCTTTTGCGAACAGTTCACGCCGCTCGTCGCGCTCGATCCGCCTTGCGGCCTCATGCTCGACGCGACCGGCTGCGCGCATCTTTTCGGCGGCGACGCGGCGCTGCGGACCAGCGTCCTGCAGGCGATGGCGCGCCTCTCCTTCACCGGCCGCGCCGCCGTCGCCGGAACGCCGGACGCCGCGCGCGCCCTGGCGCGTTTTGGCGCGGAAGGCGTCACGCCTCCGGGCGAAGACGAAATTTTCGCCCGCCCGCTCTCCATCGCCGCGCTCGAAGCGCCAAGAGAGACGAGCGTCGCGCTGACGCGCGCGGGACTTGCGACCTTGGGCGATCTTGCCGATCGCTCCAGCGCCGCGCTGACGGCGCGTTTCGGCGATGAAACCATGCGGCGGCTGACGCGCATTCTGGGACGCGAGGACGCCCGCATCACGCCCTTGCGGGTCTTGCCGGACTGCATGGTCGAGCGGCGCTTCGCCGAACCCTTCCTCGATCTCTCCGCGATAGAACATGTTCTGCGGCCGCTGATCGCGGAAGCGATGGGCCTTCTCGAAAAGCGCGGGCAAGGCGGCCGCGCTTTCGAAGCGCGCTTCTTTCGCACCGACGGCGCCGTCCGCGCGCTATGTTTCGAAACCGGCGCGCCCTCGCGCAATGTCGAGGCGCTGCTGCGGCTCTTTCGCCTGAAGGCCGACTCGCTCGCCGATCCGCTCGATCCGGGATATGGCTTCGACGTCATCCGCTTTGGCGTCCTCAACGCCGAAACTCTGGCGCAAAGCCAGATCGGCTTCGAACGGCGGGACGCGCAAGACGGCGATTTCGCCGATCTCGTCGATCGCCTCGCGGCGCGTTTTGGCCGCGAACGCGTGCTGCGCTTCGCGGCGCGTGACACGCATGATCCCCTGCGCGCCGCCGCCTATGTCGACGCCGCCGCGTCTCCTTCTTCCCCGCCCGGCGCCTGGCCGAAGCCCGAGCCGGGCGAACCGCCCTTGCGGCCACTGTTTCTGTTCGATCCGCCGCAGCCCATCGAAACCATGGCCGAGACGCCGGACGGGCCGCCGATGCATTTCAAATGGCGCCGCGTGCGCCATTTGATCGCCCGCGCCGAAGGACCGGAGCGCATCGCGCCGGAATGGTGGCGCAACGCCGCCGGCGCGCGCCGGCGAACCCGCGACTATTACCGGCTGGAGGATCGCGACGGCCGCCGCTTCTGGGTGTTTCGCGAGGGCCTCTACGAAAGCGAAACCGCCGCGCCGCGCTGGTTTCTGCATGGGCTCTTCGCATGAGCCCGCCTTTCGCCGAACTCGTCGCGGCGACGAATTTCTCCTTCCTGCGCGGCGCGTCGCATCCGTCAGACATGGCGCTGACGGCGCTGCTGCGCGGCCAGAACGGAATTGGAATCGCCGACCGCAACAGCGTCGCCGGCGTCGTGCGCGCCTATGCGGCGCTCAAAGATCTGCGCGAAAATCTCCGCGATCCGCCGGCCGGCGACCACGCCGCGCTTCTCGCGCAGCTCGACGCAGGGCGTATCGAATCCTTCAAGCTCATCGTCGGGGCGCGGCTCGTCTTCGCTGATGAAACGCCCGACATCGTCGTATATCCGCAAAACCGCGACGGCTGGGGAAGGCTCACGCGGCTGCTCACGACCGGGAATCTGCGCGCCAGGAAAGGCGAATGCCATCTTTATGTCGACGATCTCGCGCAAGCCGCGCGCGATCTGCTGCTGATCGTCATGCCGTCGCGCCATCTGGCGCGCCTGCCGTCGACGCTGGCGCGGCTCAACGATCTGGCGCAAGGCGACGTCTGGCTCGGCGCGACCATGCCGCGTCGCGGCGACGACAGGCGGCGCCTTGCAAGACTGAAAGACATCGCCGCGCGAACGCAGACGCCTCTGCTCGCGACCAATGACGCGCTTTACGCCGATTCCGGCCAGCGCGATCTGCAGGACGTCATGACCTGCATTCGCGAAGGCGTGACGCTCGCGCAGGCCGGGCGCCGGCTGGAGGTCAACGCCGAGCGCCATTTGAAGACGCCCGATGAAATGGCGCGTCTCTTTACCGAGGCGCCGGAGGCGATCGAAGAGACGCAATGTTTTCTGGCGCGCGTCGATTTCTCGCTCGATCAATTGAAATATGAATATCCCGACGAACCCGTGCCGCCAGGGCGCAATCCCCAGGAATGGCTCGAGGAGCTGACCTGGCGCCACGCCGCGATGCGCTATCCCGACGGCGTGCCGGAGAAGGTCGAAAAGCTCCTGCGCGAGGAGCTGGCGCTCATCGAGACGCTCGACTATGCGCGCTATTTTCTCACCATTCACGACATCGTACGGATCGCCGAAGACAAGGGGATTCTCTGCCAGGGGCGCGGCTCCGCCGCCAATTCCGCCGTCTGCTATGTGCTCGGCGTCACCTGCGTCGATCCGGCGGAGAATGATCTGCTCTTCGCCAGATTCATCTCGCAGGAGCGCAAGGAGCCGCCCGACATCGATGTCGATTTCGAGCATGAGCGGCGCGAAGAGATCATCCAGCATATTTACGGCAAATACGGCCGCGAGCGCGCCGGACTCGTCGCGACCGTCATCAGCTACCGGCCGCGCAGCGCCATTCGCGAAGTCGGCAAGGTCTTCGGACTGACCGAGGACGTGACCGCCGCGCTCGCCGGCATGCAATGGGGCAGTTGGGGCTCCGACATTCCGCTGGCTTACGTTCGCCAGACCGGGCTTGATCCCGAAAATCCCGTCATCCGCCGCGCCATTCATTTCGCCAAGCGGCTGCTCGGCTTTCCGCGCCATCTCTCGCAGCATGTCGGGGGCTTCGTTCTCGCGCGCGGGCGGCTCGACGAACTGACGCCGATCGCCAACGCCGCGATGCCGGAGCGCACCTTCATCGAATGGGACAAGGACGACATCGACGCGCTCGGCCTGATGAAGGTCGACGTGCTGGCGCTCGGCATGCTCACCTGCATTCGAAAATGTTTCGATTATTTGCGCGCCCACGAAGGAAAGGACATGGGCCTCGCCGACGTCCCGGCCGACGATAGAGCGACCTACGACATGCTGTGCCGGGGCGACTCGATCGGCGTCTTTCAGGTCGAGAGCCGCGCCCAGATGAACATGCTGCCGCGCCTGAAGCCGCGCGAATTCTACGATCTCGTCATTCAGGTGGCGATCGTGCGGCCCGGACCCATTCAGGGCAATATGGTGCATCCCTATCTGCGCCGCCGCTCCGGCAGCGAGCCGGTGATCTATCCCTCGCCCGCGCCGGAACACGGGCCGGCGGACGAATTGCGCAAGGTGCTCGAAAAGACCAAGGGCGTGCCGCTCTTTCAGGAGCAGGCGATGAAGCTCGCCATGGTCGCGGCGAAATTCTCCGACGTCGAAGCCAATCGTCTGCGCCGCGCCATGGCGACCTTCCGCAATGTCGGCACGATCCATCAATTCGAATCAATGATGGTCGAGCGCATGGCGGCGCGCGGCTATGATCGCGCATTCGCGCAAAGCTGTTTCGAGCAGATCAAGGGCTTCGGCTCCTACGGCTTTCCCGAAAGCCATGCCGCATCCTTCGCCAAGCTCGTCTATGTCTCCTCATGGATCAAATGCCATCATCCGGCGATCTTCGCCTGCGCGCTCCTTAATTCGCAGCCGATGGGCTTTTACGCGCCGGCGCAGATCGTGCGCGACGCGCGCGAGCATGGCGTCGACGTGCGCGCCGTCGACGTGAATTTCAGCGAATGGGACAATAGGCTGGAGCGCGCGGATAACGGCGATTTGGCGCTGCGTCTCGGCTTTCGGCAGGCGGACGGCGTGCATGAGAACGAAGGCTATCGCATCGTCGACGCACGGACGAAGCCCTATGACAGCGTCGAAGATCTCGCGCGGCGGGCGGCGCTCAACGGCGCGACGATGCGCGCGCTCGCCGACGCCGACGCCTTCCGCTCCCTGCAAAGCGACCGCCGCGACGCGCTCTGGGCTGTGCGGCGTCTGCCTGACGCGAAGCCCCTGCCGCTCTTTGCGGCCGCGGACGCGCGCGAACTCGCCAGGGAAGAAGATCCGCTGCTGCCAAAGATGTCGCTTGGCGAACATGTCGCGGCCGATTACCAGACGCTGCGGCTGTCGTTGAAGGCCCATCCGATGGCGGTGCTGCGGCCGATTTTCACGCGCGAGCGGATTATCACTTGCGCGGAAGTTTCGGCGCTCACTGATGGCGCCTTTGCGCGCGGCGCCGGCGTCGTGCTGGTGCGGCAACGGCCCGGACAGGGCAACGCCATTTTCGTCACGCTCGAAGATGAAACCGGCATCCTCAATATCGTCATCTGGGCGCGGCTCTTCGAGCGCTACCGCCGCGAGACGATGGCGTCACGACTCATGCTGGTGGAAGGAAGGGTGCAGAAGAGCCCGGAGAATGTCGTGCATCTGATGGCGCAGCGGATCATCGACCGCAGCGGCGACCTCAACAGGCTGTCAGAGGCGCATCGGCCCGAAATCGTCCTGTCGCGCGCCGACGAATTGATCCATCCCCAGCATCCGCGCAGCCGTCATCCGCGCGACGTGCGAATCCTGCCGAAATCGCGGGATTTTCACTAAACTGCTGCCGACGCCGCTCAACTACTCTTCAGCCGCTTGTCGGCCGGCAGGCTGGCCAACGCCTGCTGGCGCAGCTTTTCGACTTCGACGCGAGTCTTGCGCGCCTCGGCGCGCGCGACCTTGGCGGCGCGGCGCACCGGCAGATGCCCAAGCCAGGAAGAGATTCCGCCGGCGAGCACGCCAATGGCGATCGACGCCAGAACGACGAGGAAGACCGGCGCCTCGAAAGAGAAGCCGGATCCGTCATTGGGCGCGAAGGGATCGAGGCCGATGCGAACCGATCCGCGATTGGCCATGGAGAAAAACAAAATGACGAGCGCCAGCGGCACGAAAATAATGACGCGCAGGATGGACTTCATGACATCTCCTCTTGCCGGGCGCCGCGCGACACGCTGGGCAGCCGCAACCTACAGCCGCCGCACGCCGCCGCCGCGCATCCCACGATCGAGAGGACGCCGCCGCCTTAGATCGCCTCAGCCTTGATAGTTCTCATTGAGGCGCTCGCGCATCTCCTTGCCGGTTTTGAAGAACGGCACGCTCTTTTCCTGAACCGAGACCTGCGCGCCGGTGCGCGGATTGCGGCCGGTGCGCGCGTCGCGCTTCTTGACCGAAAACGCCCCAAAACCCCGCAATTCGACGCGATCGCCGCGCGCCAGCGCGGAGGTGATCTCGTCGAGAATCGTGCTGACGATCGTCTCGACGTCGCGCTGATAGAGATGGCCGTTCCGCCGCGCGATGCGTTGAATGAGTTCCGACTTTATCATGAGCCGATCCAATAGCTTGGCGTCGAATAAGCTGGTCCGCGACGCCCCCCGAGTCAGTTCGCGGCCGAATGCTGCCAAATCGCCAATAGGCCGTCAAGCTCGCCGCTACGTCCGAGCACGATTGTTTTTTCTAAAAAATCGGCGATCGAAGCCAATCCGGCGACCCGCGCCATTCCGGCCGCTCCCTCAATCAAGCCAAGCCGCTCAAGGCTGGATTTTTTCTTCCATTCCCGGACCGGCAAATCCTTCGCAACGCCCTTGTTGGCGACAAGCCAGTCGATGGCCTCGCGCTGACCGCCGATCAGGTCGACGAGCTTGAGCGGCACGCCCTGGCGCGCGGTGAATATGCGCCCGTCGGAAATTTTCGCGAGCTGCGCGTCATCGAGATTGCGCCGCTCCTGCACGAGGCCTTTGAACCAGGCATAGGAATCGGCGACGAGGCTCGCTACCGCCTCCCGCGCCGCCGGACTCGTGGGCTCGAAGCCGCTCGGCGCCGCCTTGAGCGGCGACGATTTGATCGTCTCGACCTCGACGCCCCAATTATTCAATAGTTTAGAAACATTTGGATATTGGAACAGCACGCCGATCGAGCCGACGAGCGAATTGCCCCGCGCGACGATCGTATCCGCCGCAAGCGCGGCGATATAGGCGCCGGAAGCGGCCACCGTGCCGACCACGGCGACGACCGGCTTCTTCTCGGCGACCCGCCGCAGCTCATCATAGAGGCGCTCGGCGCCGGTCGTCGTTCCGCCGGGGCTTTCAATCTCCAGCAGCAAGGCCTTGGCCTGGTTCGACGCGCCGATTTTCTTGATCAGATCGATCGTATCGTCGTCGCCGAGGATCATGCCCTGCAACTCGAAACGCGCGATATGCGGCGTGAGCTTATCGGCCGAGTCGGCGCCGCCGAGCCGAACCACTGCGACAAGTCCGGCGACGCCCAGGGCGCCAAGGGCGGCAAGGCGCCACCAGCCGAGTTTCCGGCGAAGTCTTCGGCGGTCAATGAGATAGTCCGTGGGAGTCGACATCGGAACGTCCAGGTTGGGGGCGCGGCGCGCCGTGTGCGGCTGCGCAGGAAAGTAAGCACGCTGTCAGCGATTGGGAAGACGCCTAACCTATCGGCGCGTCGCCTCCATCACCCAGTCGAGATAATCCGGGCTCGCCTCGGCCACGTCGACGCGCAGGATTTCCGGAGTCTCATAACTGTGCAGGCGCCGGACCAGTTCGGCCAGCGCCGGATAGTCTTCGCCGCGCGCTTTCATGTGCAGTAAAAATTCCGTCTCTTCGCGCATCTCGCCCTTCCAGACGTAGCAGCTTCGAATGGGCATGATCTGAACGCAGGCGGCGAGTCTGGCGGAGAGCGCCGTTCGGGCGAGCGCGAGCGCCTGTTCCTCGTCATCGACACTCGTAACCAGGATCGCGAGCCCGCTCATACGCCCTCAGCCGCCGATCACCGTGGTGAGCACCTGGCCGCCGCGCGCCAGCGTGATTTTCCAATAATAGGCGCGCCCCGCCGTGATCTTCTCCAATTCGCGCGTCGTCTCGATCTTTTGATCGTTGACCGCGAGAATGACGTCGCCGCGCTGCAGATTGAGCTGTTGCGCGAAAGTGCCGTCGTCGATCTCGGAAACGACGACGCCGGTCGCCCCTCCCTGGACGGACATTTCTTCGATCACCGCAGGAGAAATATTGACGACCGTCGCGCCGGCGAAAGGCGACGCGCCCTTGATTTTCACCGCGTCGCGCGGCGGCGATTCGGGCGCCGGCGCGAGGCGGATTTGCGCTGTGATCTTCTTGCCGCCGCGCAGCACGCCGAGCGTCGCCTGGCCGCCGAGCGGCTTGGTCGCCAGACGATAGCCCACCGACTCAGGGTCGTCGGCCGTCTGTCCGTCGACCGAGACGATCACGTCGCCGCGCTTCAGGCCGGCTTCGGCCGAGGGCCCTTTGGGGTCGACGTCAGCCAACAGCGCGCCGGTCGGACGATCGAGCCCCAGGCCGTCGGCGATTTCCTGCGAAAGCGTTTGCAGCGACGCGCCCATCCAGGCCCGCCGCACCTGCTTGCCGCCGCCCTTCGCCGCGGCGATCACGCTTTTCACCATATTGGCGGGAATCGCGAAGCCGATGCCGACCGATCCCCCGGATTTGGAGAAAATCGCCGAATTGATGCCGACGACGCGGCCGTTCATATCGACGAGCGGCCCGCCCGAATTGCCGGGATTGATCGCGGCGTCGGTCTGGATGAAGAATCCATAGTCGGAAATGCCGACATGGGTGCGCGCCAGCGCCGAAATGATGCCCTGCGTCACCGTCTGGCCGACCCCGAAAGGATTGCCGATCGCCAGCGTCAGATCGCCGACTTCAAGCGCGTCGGAATCGCCAAGCTCCATCATCGGAAAATTGGCGCCTTCGGTCAGTTTGAGCACGGCGAGATCGGTGCGCGGATCGCGCAGCAGAATCTTCGCGGGGATTTCGCGCTTGTCGGCGAGCGCGACTTTCACGTCGGTCATGCCCTCGATGACGTGATTATTGGTGACGACGAGGCCGCTCTGATCGACGATCACGCCCGAGCCCAGCGACTGCGCCATATTGCGCCCTGGCATGCCGCCGCCCCCGCCAAAGAAGCGCTGGAACACCGGATCTTCGAACAGCGGATTGGCCGGCATGCGCTCGACGCGCGAAGCGAAGACATTGACGACCGCAGGCTGCGCCTTCTTGACGATCGGCGCGAAGGAAAGCGCGATGTCGGCGCGGCCTGTCGGAACGACGCGCTCTTGCGCCGGCTGCGCTTGCGCGCAGCGCAATTGCGCGCTCTCGACAAAAGGCGCGAGGCCAGCGGCGCAGACGAGCGCCGCAAAAAAAATCTGACGCAAAGATTGGCGCATCGGCCGCTCCCATGAATCGCTAACGCAACTATAGCCTGAATCGGGACAGCGATAATTATGCATCGACTCAGCGTGGCGCGTAGTAAGCGCCGACGCCGATGTAACCGATGACGCCGACGCGCGGACCGACGAGATAGAAGAGAAGCGATAGGTCGGGGATCAGGAACGGCGGAGCGAACCGACCCCGGCTCGCGCCTAACCGCCAATACGCAAAAGAGGCGGCCGCCAGATGCGCCGCCCCTTCGAATCGCAACGGCGCTGTCGGCCAGCCCGAAACATCGGATCGCGACTCAGGCCGGATCATCATCGTTACGCCGCTTGTTCCTCGCTCTGGACAGGCCCCGAATCCTGGCCCTTGGCGTCGACGTCGCGGTCGACGAATTCGATCACGGCGAGCGGCGCGTTGTCGCCATAACGGAAACCCGCCTTCAGCACGCGCGTATAGCCGCCGTTACGGTCCTTGTAGCGAGGCCCCAGCACGTCGAAGAGCTTGCCGACGAGCTTCACGTCCTTGATCTGCGCGATCGCCTGACGGCGCGCATGGAGATCGCCGCGCTTGCCGAGCGTCACCAGTTTTTCGACGACGGGGCGAAGGTCCTTCGCTTTGTAAAGCGTCGTGACGATCTGCTCATGTTTGATGAGCGCCTGCGCCATATTGGCGAACATCGCCTTGCGGTGCTCATGCGTGCGCCCGAAGCGGCGCTTCTTGTGACCGTGATACATGCGGCTCTCCGTTGCTTATGCGGCCGCCGTGCCAAGGAACGGCCGTCGATTATGCGGCAGTCGGCAAATTGGCAATAGGCAGTCGGGAAAAACCAACTGCCGACTGCCGAAGCCCGACTGCCGTCAATAATGCTCCTCGAATCTCTTCGCGAGATCGTCGATATTCTCCGGCGGCCAGCCGGGCACTTCCATGCCGAGGTGCAGGCCCATTTGCGCCAGCACTTCCTTGATCTCGTTTAAAGACTTACGGCCGAAGTTCGGCGTGCGCAGCATTTCGGCTTCCGACTTCTGGATGAGGTCGCCGATATAGACGATATTGTCGTTCTTCAGACAGTTCGCCGAACGCACCGAAAGCTCCAATTCGTCGACCTTCTTCAGCAGCGCCGGATTGAAGGCGAGTTGCGGGATCGACGGGGCGGCCTCTTCGCGGCGCGGCTCCTCGAAATTGACGAAGACGTTGAGCTGGTCCTGCAGGATGCGCGCCGAAAAGGCCAATGCATCCTCGGGAGTCATGGCGCCGTTGGTTTCGAGCGTCAGCGTCAACTTGTCATAGTCGAGAACCTGGCCCTCGCGGGTGTTCTCGACGCGATAGCTGACCTTCTTCACCGGCGAATAGAGACTGTCGATCGGAATGAGGCCGATCGGCGCGTCTTCGGCGCGGTTGCGGTCGGCGGGCGCATAGCCTTTGCCGGTCGCGATGGTGAATTCGATGCGGATCTCGGCGCCCTCGTCGAGCGTGCAGATGACGAGATCGGGGTTCAGAATCTGGACGTCGCCCGACGTCTGGATGTCGCCAGCGGTGACGACTCCCGGTCCGGTCTTCTTGAGCGTCAGGCGCTTTGCGCCCTCGCCCTGATATTTGATGGCGATGTCCTTGATGTTGAGGACGATGTCGGTCACGTCCTCGCGCACGCCGGGGATCGACGAAAATTCATGCAGCACCCCGTCGATGTGAATCGAGGTGATCGCCGCGCCCTGCAAGGACGACAGCAGGATGCGGCGAAGGGCGTTGCCGAGCGTCACGCCGAATCCCCGCTCCAGCGGCTCGGCGACGGCTGTCGCCACGCGCTTCGGATCGTCTCCGGCGGTGACGTCGAGCTTGTTCGGCTTGATGAGTTCCTGCCAGTTCTTCTGGATGCTCACTTGGAGGCCTTTCCTTGAAGCTCCTGAACGCGGCGTCGGGACATGTGTCGCGCGCCGCGCGAAATCAAATCGGGCAATCTGAAATAACCTCAGACGCGGCGCCGCTTGCGCGGCCGGCAGCCATTATGCGGAATGGGCGTCACGTCGCGGATCGAGGTGACGGTGAAGCCCGCCGCCTGCAGCGCGCGCAACGCCGACTCGCGACCAGAGCCCGGGCCGGAGACTTCCACTTCAAGCGTGCGCACGCCGTGCTCGCCGGCCTTGCGGGCGGCGTCCTCGGCGGCCATCTGGGCGGCGTAGGGCGTCGACTTGCGCGAACCCTTGAAGCCCATCGATCCCGCCGACGACCATGATACGGTGTTACCCTGAGCGTCGGTGATGGTGATCATGGTGTTGTTGAACGTCGAATTCACATGCGCGACGCCGGAAACGATGTTCTTGCGTTCGCGGCGACGAACGCGCGTTGTGTCCTTGGCCATTGTTCAGTTTGCCTTTCGATATCGACGCCGCCGTAATTCCAGCGGCTCCACCTGATGGGGCAGTCGGCAGGTCGGCGGTCGGCAATCGGGTTCCGACTGCCCAAGCCCGACTGCCCAAGCCCGACTGCCGAAGCCCCCGAGTTACTTCTTCTTGCCGGCGATCGGCTTCGCCTTGCCCTTGCGGGTGCGGGCGTTGGTGTGCGTGCGTTGCCCGCGCACGGGCAATTGCCGGCGATGGCGCAGGCCGCGATAGCAGCCAAGGTCCATCAGGCGCTTGATATTGATCGCCACCTCGCGGCGCAGGTCGCCCTCGACCATGTAATCGCGGTCGATGGTCTCGCGAATTTGCAGCACTTCCGCGTCGGTGAGCTGCGCCACGCGCCGCTCGGACGGGATGCTCACCTTCTCGCAAATCTCCGCCGCCTTTTTGGCGCCGATGCCGTGGATATATTGGAGCGCGATAACGACGCGCTTGTTGGTCGGTATATTGACGCCTGCAATACGGGCCACTGTGCCTCTCCATTAGGGGGGAGCTGTCGCTCCCCAGTTGACGCCCGCGTCCGGTGGAGCCCGGCCCTTGCGGACGGCTGCGAACCGTTTTCATACGAAAACAGGCTCCGCCCCCCAAGCCGGGAGCCGGAGCCGCCTGTTCGACAACGTGAAGATCGCTTATTTAGGGGCGAACGGCCAATGGGTCAAGCGGCTTCATGAAAATACTGGAACGGGCTCGAATGCGCGCAACCCGGGGTTTCGCGCGGAGCGCGCTCCCTACGTTTGAGACCGATCGCGAAATCCGTATTCCGGCGATCGCGCCCCAAGGCGGCGTGATCTAGCGGCGGTCGACCGTTGCGCCGACCAGCGCCCGATCGATCGCCGCCGTCACCTCGTCGATCGGCGCCATGCCGTCGATCCTGGTCAACTGGCTGCGCCCGTCGTAATGGGCCGACACCGGCGCGGTCTGGGCGCGATAGGCCTCGAGCCGCGTCTTGAAGCTCTCCGGATTGTCGTCGGCGCGCACGGCGCCGCCAGCGGCGAGGGTCTCGTCCACCCGCTTGCGCATCCGATCGACCAGCGCGCCTTCATCGACGACAAGCTCAAGCACGGCGTCGAGCGCCATACCCTTGTGAGCGAGAAGCTCGCGCAGCGCCTCGGCCTGGGCCACGGTGCGCGGAAAGCCGTCGAGGATGAAGCCCTTGGCGCAGTCGGGCGAATCGAGGCGCTCGTCGATCAGTCCGATCACCACCTCGTCCGGCACCAGGGCGCCGGCGTCCATGATCTGCTTGGCCTTGAGCCCGATCGGCGTTTTCGCCGCGACCGCGGCGCGCAGCATGTCGCCGGTCGACAGCTGCGGCACGCCGTGCCGCTCGACCAGACGCGCCGCCTGCGTTCCCTTGCCGGCCCCCGGCGGACCGAGCAGCACCAGCCTCATCGCGCGCGCTTTCCGCCGCGAAGCTTGGCCTTGCGGATCAGCCCCTCATATTGCTGCGCCTGCATGTGGCCGTGAATCTGCGACACCGTATCCATCGTCACGCTGACGACGATCAGCAGCGACGTGCCGCCGAAATAGAACGGCAGGTTGGCGTAGGCGATCAGCGCCTCCGGAATGAGACAGATAATGGCGAGATAGGCGGCCCCGAGCACGGTGACGCGCATCAGCACGTCGTCGATGAATTTCGCCGTGCGCTCGCCCGGGCGAATGCCGGGCAGGAAGCCGCCATGCTTCTTGAGATTGTCCGCCGTCTCGACCGGATTGAACACGATCGCCGTATAGAAGAAGGCGAAGAAGACGATCAATCCGACATAGGCGAGCATATACAGTGGCCGGCCATGGCCGAAATAGGCGGAAATCGTCGCGAAAACGCTTTCGCTGCCGGTCGACTGGTAGAAATTCGCCACTGTCGTCGGCAGAAGCAGCAGCGACGAGGCGAAAATCGGCGGAATGACGCCGGACGTATTGAGCTTCAGCGGCAGGAAGGATGTCTGCCCCTCATAGACCCGATTGCCGTGCTGGCGCTTGGGATAGGTGATCAGCAGGCGCCGCTGCGCGCGCTCCATGAAGACGATGAAGGCGACGACGGCGAAGGACATGACGATGACGCCGATGATCAGCCCGGTCGAGATCGCGCCCTGACGCCCCAGCTCCAAGGTCGACACGATCGCCGACGGGAAGGCGGCGACGATGCCGGCGAAGATGATCAGCGACGAGCCGTTGCCGATGCCGCGCGAAGTGATCTGCTCGCCAAGCCACATCAGGAACATCGTGCCGCCGACGAGCGTCACGACCGTGGTGATGCGGAAGAAAATGCCTGGATCGGTGACGACGCCCGGCTGGCCCTCGAGCCCGATCGCCATGGCGTAGGCCTGGAACGTCGCCAGCGCGACGGTCAGGTAGCGCGTATATTGATTGAGGACCTTGCGCCCCTGCTCGCCCTCTTTCTTCAGCGTTTCAAGCGTCGGAATGACCGACGTCAACAGCTGAATGATGATCGAGGCCGAAATATACGGCATGATGTTGAGCGCGAAAATCGCGCGGCGCTGCACCGCGCCGCCCGCGAACATGTTGAAAAGCTCCAGCATGCCCTTCGACTGGCCGAAGAAGCTTTTCGCGAAGGCTTCTGGGTCGATTCCGGGCAGCGGCACATAAGTGCCGAGGCGATAGACGATCAGCGCGCCCAGCGTGAACCAGATGCGCTTCTTCAACTCCTCCGATTTGCTGAAGGCGGAGAGATTGACGTTGGCCGCAAGCTGCTCGGCTGCCGATGCCATGAAGGAACCCCACTGTCGCGCCGCCGATGCGGCGCATTGTGCTGGGCGGAGGGCCCCCGGGCGAACGCCTCGCCGAGGCGCGCCCGCTCCGCATGGAGCGCTTGATATAAAACAGCGCGGCCGTTCACGCGAGAGCGGCCGCGCATTTTGCCTTATTGCGCCGTCGGCTCGCCGGCGAGAAGCTTAACGGAGCCGCCCGCGCCTTCGATGGCCGCAACCGCGGACTTCGACGCCGCGGCGACCTCGAAGGCGAGCTTCGCCTTCAATTCGCCCTGGCCGAGGATCTTGACGCCGTCGCGGGGCTTGGCGACGACGCCCGCCGCCAGCAGCGCGTCGAGCGTCACCGGCGCATTGGCGTCGAGCTTGCCGGCGTCGACCGCCTGCTGGATGCGCCCGAGATTGACCTCGTTGTAGTCGACTGAGAAGGGATTGTAGAAGCCGCGCTTGGGCAGGCGGCGATGCAGCGGCATCTGGCCGCCCTCGAATCCCTTGATCGCGACGCCGGTGCGCGCCTTCTGGCCCTTGACGCCACGGCCGCCCGTCTTGCCCTTGCCGGAGCCGATGCCGCGGCCGACGCGCATGCGGTCCTTGCTCGCGCCCGAATTGTCGGAAAGTTCGTTGAGTTTCATGGCCGCGTCCTCACTTCCCGTCGCTCGTTTCGCCGTCGACGATTTTGACGAGATGCGCCACCTTGGCGATCATGCCGCGCACCGCCGGCGTGTCTTCCAGCGCGCGGCGGCGGCCGATGCGCGTCAGGCCGAGGCCGAGAAGCGTGCGACGCTGGCGCTCGGGACGGCCGATCGGGCTGCCGGTCTGTTCGACGACGATCTGCTGCTTGCTCTTGGTCATGGGTCGCCTCCTTACGCGTCGACGGCGTCGGCGTCGACGCCTTGACGGCGCGACTGCAGCACCGAGACTTTGAGCGAGCGGCGCGCCGCGACCGAACGCGGCGAATCTTCGTGGCCCAGCGCGTTGAAGGTCGCGCGGATCATATTGTAGGGGTTCGACGACCCCTGGCTCTTCGCCACCACGTCATGCATGCCGAGCGTCTCGAAGACGGCGCGCATCGGCCCGCCCGCGATGATACCCGTGCCCGCCGGCGCCGCGCGCAGAATGACCCGGCCGGCGCCATGGCGGCCATGAACGTCATGATGCAGCGTGCGCCCCTCGCGCAGCGGCACGCGGATCAGCGCCCGCTTCGCCGCTTCGGTCGCCTTGCGGATCGCCTCGGGCACTTCGCGCGCCTTGCCGTGTCCGTAGCCGACGCGGCCCTTCTGGTCGCCGACGACGACAAGCGCGGCGAAGCCGAAGCGCCGGCCGCCCTTCACCACCTTGGCGACGCGATTGATGTGGACCAGACGGTCCACAAATTCGCTGTCGCGCTCGTCTCGATCCCGATCGCGACCGCGACCGCCTTCTCCATCACGCGCCATTTTCTCTTCCGTCACTTACGCGGCGCGTCTTGACGCCGCTCGCTTCGTTACTTGCCGATCCTTCGGATCGGCGCCCGGCGCATGAGCGCCGACGCGCATTCGCGCTATAGGCGCGCGTCCCAGACGAGCGCGCGCCGATTCTTAAAACTCCAGGCCGCCCTCGCGGGCGCCGTCGGCCAGCGCCTTGACGCGGCCGTGATACATGTAGGCGCCGCGGTCGAACACGACCGCTTTGACGCCCTTGGCGACGGCGCGCTCGGCGAGGAGCTTGCCGACGACCTTCGCCGCCTCGACATTCGCGCCAGTCTTCAGACCCTCGCGATTGTCCTTCTCGAGCGACGAGGCGGCGACAAGCGTCGCGCCCTTCTCATCGTCGATGATCTGGGCATAGATCTGCTTCGACGAGCGAAACACCGACAGACGCAGCCGCCCATAGGCGCGCTCACGGATCGCCCGGCGCACGCGCGCCTTGCGACGCTGTTCGACTTTGACATCCCTGGCCATGGCGGGTCCTTACTTCTTCTTGCCTTCCTTGCGGAAGATGAATTCATTGGCGTATTTGACGCCCTTGCCCTTATAGGGCTCGGGGCCGCGCAGGGCGCGAATCTCGGCGGCGACCTGGCCGACCTGCTGCTTGTCCATGCCGCTGACGGTGATTTCCGTCGGCTTCGGCGTCACGATCGCGATGCCGGCCGGAATCGGAAAATTCACGTCATGCGAATAGCCGAGCGCGAGCTGCAGGGTTTTGCCCTGCACCGCGGCGCGATAGCCGACGCCGGTGATTTCGAGCTTCTTTTCAAAGCCCGCCGTCACGCCGACGACGATATTGTTGATCCGCGCCCGAGTCGTGCCCCACAGCGCGCGGGCGCGCTTGGTTTCATTGCGCGGGTCGACCTTGAGGGCGTTATCCTGCTGGACGACGGAAACTTCGTCCGGAACCAGGAACTCCAGCTGGCCCTTCGCGCCCTTCACCTGCACGAGCTGACCGTCCACCTTGGCGGTGACGCCGGCGGGAACGACGACAGGCTTCTTGCCGATACGAGACATTGTTGCAAATCCTGTTTGATGAGGCGCAAGGTCTAGAAGACCTTGCACAGCACCTCGCCGCCGACATTGTTTTCGCGCGCCGCGTGATCGGCCATGACGCCCTTCGGCGTCGACACGATGGTGACGCCGAGGCCGTTCGCGACGCGCGGCACCGCGCCGACCGCCGCATAGACTCGGCGGCCCGGACGCGACACGCGTTCGATCTGCTTGATCACCGGCTCGCCATCGAAATATTTCAGCTCGATCTCGAACTCGGTGCGGCCATTGCCGAAATCGGCGCTGCTATAGCCGCGGATATAGCCCTCTTCCTTCAGCACGTCGAGCACATGGGCGCGCAGCTTCGAGCCCGGCGAGGACACCTTGTCCTTGCGGCGCATCTGCGCATTGCGGATACGGGTGAGGAGATCGCCCAATGGATCGTTGATCGCCATTTATTCGTCTCCTTACCAGCTCGACTTTACAAGGCCGGGCACGAGGCCGCGGGAGCCGAGTTCGCGCAGCGCGATGCGCGACATTTTCAACTTGCGATAAAAGGCGCGCGGACGGCCCGACACTTCGCAGCGGTTGCGCACCCGAACTTGCGCGGAATTGCGCGGCAGCTCGGCGAGCTTGAGTCGCGCCTCGAACTGCTCCTCGACAGTCAGCGACTTGTCGTTCGCGAGCGTCTTCAGCCGCGCGCGCCGCCCCGCGTAGGACTTCACGAGCCTTTGCTTCCGCTTGTTGTTCTCAATCGCGCTTTTCTTCGCCATTGCCAGTTTCGCCTTTCGGTATCCGCGTTTGAGGAGCCGTTACGCCCTCACTGCCGGAACGGGAAATTGAACGCCTTCAGCAAGGCGCGTGCTTCTTCGTCGGTCTTGGCCGTCGTGCAGACGATGACGTCCATGCCAAGAATCGACTCGGCCTTGTCGTAGTCGATTTCGGGGAACACGATGTGCTCCTTGATGCCGAGCGCATAATTGCCGCGGCCGTCGAACGACTTCGGATTCAATCCGCGGAAGTCGCGCACGCGCGGCAGAGCGACGGTGATCAGCCGGTCGAGGAATTCGTACATGCGCGTCTTGCGCAGAGTCACCTTCGCGCCGATCGGCATGTTTTCGCGCAGCTTGAAGGTCGAAATCGCCTTGCGGGCGCGGGTGACGACCGGCTTCTGCCCGGCGATGAGGCCGAGATCAGCCGCGGCCGCCGCCGCCTTCTTGCTGTCGTTGACGGATTCGCCGACGCCCATGTTGAGCACGATTTTCTCGATCGTGGGCACTTCAAGCACGTTCTTGTAGCCGAACTGCTTGGTGAGCGCCTCGCGCACGACCTCGTCGTAATGCTTCTTCATGCGCGGCGTATAGCCGGGATCAAGAGGCGCGACCTTTGCCGGCTTTTCCTTGGCGACCGGCTTCTCGGCCGATTTGGCGGCCTTCTTCGGCTCTTTGGCCTCCGCACCCTCGGCGGCGGGCTTTTGAGCCTTGGCGGGCTTTTCGGCCTTCGGCTTCTTTTCCTCAGCCATCGATCAATTCTCCAGAACGCTTGGCGACGCGGACCTTGCGGCCGTCGTCGAGAATCTTGAAGCCGACGCGCGTCGCCTTGCCGTCCTTGGGATCGGCGAGCGCGAGATTCGACAAATCGATCGACGCGGCCTTGTTGATGATGCCGGCTTCGCGATCCTTGGTCTGGCGCTGATGACGCTTGACCATGTTGACGCCGTCGACGACGGCGCGGCCTTCGTCAGGAATCACGCGCATGACTTCGCCGCTGCGGCCCTTGTCGCGGCCGGCGAGAACGACGACCTTGTCGCCCTTCTTGATCTTGGCGGCCATTACAAAACCTCCGGGGCGAGCGAGATGATCTTCATGTGGTTTTTCGCGCGCAGCTCGCGCGGCACCGGTCCGAAGATACGGGTGCCGATCGGCTCCTTCTGATTGTTGATCAGCACCGCGGCGTTCGAATCAAAGCGAATGACGGAGCCGTCGGAACGCTTGATGTCCTTCGCGGTGCGCACGACGACCGCCTTGAGCACGTCGCCCTTCTTCACGCGGCCGCGCGGGATCGCCTCCTTGATCGAAACGACGATGATGTCGCCGACTCCAGCGTATTTACGCTTGGAGCCGCCCAGCACCTTGATGCACATCACGCGGCGCGCGCCGGAGTTGTCGGCGACGTCGAGATTGGTTTGCATCTGAATCATGGCTTACCCGCCTTTCGTTCCGGTCTGGTTTCGACTCGCGCCGACTTCGTCCGGAGGTTTGTTCGTTCGACTACGCCTTGGCCGCCTCTTCGACGACGCGCCAACGCTTCAATTTCGAAATCGGCGCGGTCTCTTCGATCGTCACCGCGTCGCCCACCTTGAACGCGCCGTTCTCGTCATGGGCGTGATAGTTTTTCGTGCGGCGCACCGTCTTCTGAAACAGCGGATGGGTGAAACGGCGCTCGACCTTCACCACCACCGTCTTGTTCTGCTTGTCGCTGACGACGACGCCCTGGAGAATTCGCTTCGGCATGGCGCTTTAACCTTGCTCCTTGACGCGCTTTTGCGCGGCGATGGTTTTGGCGCGGGCGATGTCGCGACGAACGACGCGCACGCGGGAAGTGTTCTCGAGCTGGCCGGTCGCCCGCTGGAAGCGCAGATTGAACTGCTCTTTCTTGAGCTTCAGCACTTCGTCACTGAGCTGATCTTCGGTCATCGCCTTGATGTCGGAGAGGCGCTGCTTGGATTTCATCACGTCCCCCTTACTCAGCGATGCGTTCGATGAAGCGCGTCTTGATCGGCAGCTTCGCGGCGGCGAGCGTCAAGGCTTCGCGCGCCAGCGGCGCCGGCACGCCGTCGATTTCGAACATGATGCGGCCGGGCGCGACGCGCACCGCCCAGAATTCCGGCGCGCCCTTGCCCTTGCCCATGCGGACTTCGGTCGGCTTTTTCGAAACCGGCACGTCGGGGAAGATGCGGATCCAGACCCTGCCGGCGCGCTTCATATGGCGCGTCATGGCGCGGCGCGCGGCTTCGATCTGGCGCGCGGTCACGCGGTCCGGCTCCAGCGCCTTGAGGCCGAACTGACCGAAGTCGAGCGAATAGCCCGCCTTGGAGGCGCCCCGGATGCGGCCCTTGAAGGCCTTGCGGAACTTGGTGCGTTTGGGTTGCAGCATGATGTGCGCTCTTTAATCTTGTTCGTTACGCCGCGTCGCGCGGTTCGCGCGGCTCGCGACGACGGCGTTCGCCGCCGCGATCGCGGTCATGATGATCGCCGCCGCCGGCAGCCTGTTCGGCGGCCTTCTTATCCTGCGCCATCGGATCGTGCTCGAGGATTTCGCCCTTGAAGATCCAGACTTTGATTCCGCAAGCGCCATAGGCGGTATGCGCGGTCGCCGTGCCGTAATCGACGTCGGCGCGCAGCGTATGCAGCGGCACGCGGCCTTCGCGATACCATTCGAGACGCGCGATTTCGGCGCCGCCGAGACGGCCCGAACAATTGATGCGAATGCCCTGGGCGCCCAACCGAATGGCCGATTGCACGGCGCGCTTCATCGCGCGGCGGAAGGCGACGCGGCGCTCGAGCTGCTGCGCGATCGACTCGGCGACGAGCGCCGCCTCGGTCTCGGGCTTGCGCACTTCGACGATGTTGATGACGACCTCGCTGCCGGTGAGCTTGCCGACGAGCTTGCGGATCTTGTCGATGTCCGCGCCCTTCTTGCCGATGACGACGCCGGGACGCGCCGAATGAATCGTCACGCGGCACTTCTTGTGCGGGCGCTCGATGACGATTTTCGACACCGCCGCCTGCTTTAACGTCTTCGTCACCGCCTCGCGGATCGCCATGTCCTCGTGCAGCAGCTTGGCGTATTCGCCCTTGTTGGCGAACCAGCGCGAATCCCAGGTGCGGTTGACGCCCAGTCGCAGCCCGATCGGATTAACCTTCTGACCCATGGTCTCTATCCTTTAGGCGTTGGCTTGCGCTTCGACTTCGCGCACGATGATCGTCAGATTGGCGAAGGGCTTCTCGACCCGGCTCGCCCGGCCGCGGGCGCGGGCGTGGAACCGCTTCATCACCAGCGCCTTGCCGACATAGGCCTGAGCGACGACCAGATCGTCGACGTCGAGGCCGTGATTGTTCTCGGCGTTGGCGATGGCGCTTTCGAGCGTCTTCTTCACCTCATGCGCGATCCGCTTTCTGGAGAACTCCAGATCGGCGAGCGCGCGATCCACCTTCTTGCCGCGGATCAACTGCGCGAGCAGATTGAGCTTCTGCGGCGACACGCGCAGCATGCGCGCGACCGCCTTCGCTTCATTATCCGCAAGCCGGGGCGGATTGGCTTCCTTCGACATCGTGAGCCTCTCTTAGCCCCTCTTCGCCTTCTTGTCGGCCGCGTGGCCGTGGAAGGTGCGGGTGGGAGCGAATTCGCCGAATTTGTGCCCGATCATGTCTTCCGACACCGACACGGGAATGTGCTTGTGGCCGTTGTGCACGCCGAAAGTCAGTCCCACGAATTGCGGGAGGATGGTGGAGCGGCGGCTCCAGATTTTGATCACCTCGGAGCGGCCGGAGCCGCGCGAGGTCTCGGCCTTCTTGAGAAGATAGCCGTCGACGAACGGGCCCTTCCAGATCGAGCGCGTCATGGGTTAGCCCTTCTTCTTGCGATTGTGCCGCGAGGACACAATGAAACGGTCGGTGGACTTGTTGGTGCGGGTCTTCTTGCCCTTGGTCGGCTTGCCCCAGGGCGTGACCGGATGACGGCCGCCCGAGGTGCGGCCCTCGCCGCCGCCATGCGGATGGTCGATCGGATTCATGGTGACGCCGCGATTATGCGGACGACGGCCAAGCCAGCGTGAACGGCCGGCCTTGCCGATCGAGGTGTTCATGTGATCGGGATTGGACACGGCGCCGATGGTGGCGAAGCATTGGCCGTGCACGAGGCGCTGCTCGCCCGAATTCAGCCGGACGATCACATAGCCCTGGTCGCGGCCGACGATCTGCGCATAGGTTCCGGCCGAGCGGGCGATCGCGCCGCCCTTGCCGATCTTCATCTCGACATTGTGCACGATCGCGCCGACCGGAATATTGGCGATCGCCATGGCGTTGCCGGGCTTCACGTCGACCTGATTGCCGGAGATCACTTCGTCGCCGACGGAGAGCCGCTGCGGCGCGAGAATATAGGCGAGCTCATTGTCGGCGTAGCGGATGAGCGCGATGAACGCCGTGCGATTGGGATCATATTCGAGCCGCTCGACCTTGCCGGGCACGTCGAGCTTGCGCCGCTTGAAATCGACCAGGCGATAGGCCTGCTTATGGCCGCCGCCGCGAAAACGCACGGTGACGCGGCCGGCGTTGTTGCGCCCGCCGTTTGAGATCTTGCCCTCGGTCAGCGTCTTGACCGGCTTGCCCTTGTAGAGCTCGCTGCGGTCGACGATGACGAGCTGGCGAAGGCTCGGCGTGACCGGCTTGAATGTCTTCAGCGCCATAGTTCTATCCCCACGCCTTCCTTACAGTCCGGTCGTCACGTCGATCTTGTGGCCCTCGGCGAGAGTCACGACCGCTTTCTTGACGTCGCTCTGCTGGCCGCGCTGACCACGGAAGGTCTTGACCTTGCCCTTGCGCACCAGCGTATTGACCGCTTCGACCTTGACGTCGAAGAGACCTTCGACCGCCGCCTTGATCTGCGGCTTCGTCGCGGTCTTTACGACCTTGAACACCACCTTATTGCTCTCCGAGGCGAGCGTCGCCTTCTCGGTGATGACCGGCGATACGATCACGTCGTAATGGCGAACGTCCTTGCTCATTTCAGTCGCGCCTCCAGCGCGTCCACCGCGGCGCGGGTCAACACCAGCTTCTCGCGGCGGAGGATGTCGTAAACATTGACGCCTTCGACGGGCAGAATGTCGATCTTCGGGATATTGCGTGCGGCGAGCACGAAATTGTTCTGCGGCGCGCCGCCGACGATGATGATCGCGCTCTCGAGGCCGGTCTTGACGAAACTCGATGCGAGCAGCTTCGTCTTGGGCTCGGCGAGTTCCGCCGACTCCCAGACGATAATGCCGCCGTCCTTGGCCTTCGCCGAGAGCGCGTGTTTCAGCGCGAGCTGGCGCACCTTCTTCGGCAGATCATGCGCATGGCTGCGCACCAGAGGCCCGAAGGCGCGTCCGCCGCCGCGGAACTGCGGCGCGCGCGCCGAGCCGTGACGGGCGCCGCCGGTGCCCTTCTGCTTGTGCAGCTTCTTGCCCGAGCGGGCGATGTCGGCGCGGTTCTTCACCGCATGGGTGCCGGCGCGCCGCTTGGCGAGCTGCCAGCGGATCATGCGGAAGATGAGGTCCTTGCGCGGCTCAAGGCCGAAGACCTCATCGGAGAGTTCGATCGAACCGGCCGCCTGGCCGTCGAACGACGTGACGTCGATCTTCACGGCTCAGTCCTCCTTCTTTTCTTCTTGCGGCGCGGCGTCCGAATTCGCGGCCTCGTCGCCGAGGCGGAATTTGCCCGGCTGCGGCGCGTCCTTCGGCAACGCGCGCTTCACCGCGTCGCGCACGAAAATCCAGCCGCCGGCGGTGCCCGGCACCGCGCCCTCGACGAGCAAAAGTCCGCGATCGGGGTCGGTCTGTACGACCCGCAGATTTTGCGTGGTGACGCGCTCGACGCCCATATGGCCGGCCATTTTCTTGTTCTTGAAGGTCTTGCCGGGGTCCTGACGGCCGCCGGTCGACCCATGCGAACGATGCGAAATCGAGACGCCGTGCGACGCGCGCAGGCCGCCGAAGCCCCAGCGCTTCATCGGACCGGCGAAGCCCTTGCCGGTCGAAGTGCCCGTCACGTCGACGAACTGGCCGACGACGAAATGATCGGCCGTGATCTCGGCGCCGATCGGCAGCAGCTCTTCCTCCTTCACGCGGAATTCGGCGAGCTTCATCTTCGGCTCCACCTTGGCCGCCGCGAAACGCGTACGTTCGGCCTTGGAAACGTTCTTGACCTTGGCGCGGCCGATGCCGAGCTGAACGGCGGTGTAGCCGTTCTTCTCCTGGGTCCGCTGCGCGACGACCTGACAGCCGTCGAGCTTTAGGACCGTAACCGGCACATGCTCGCCCGCCTCCGTGAAGATGCGGGTCATTCCGACCTTTTGCGCGATGACGCCCGACCGCATGATCCAATCCTTCGCAAAGCGCGCTCGCTTCCTTTGAGGAGCGCCGCCTGAATTCCCTTAGAGCTTGATCTCGACGTCGACGCCCGCCGCAAGATCGAGCTTCATCAGCGCATCCACCGTCTGCGGGGTGGGATCGACGATGTCGAGAACGCGCTTATGCGTTCTGATCTCGAATTGTTCGCGCGACTTCTTGTCGATATGCGGCGAACGGTTCACCGTGAATTTCTCGATGCGCGTCGGCAGCGGAATCGGACCGCGGACCTGAGCGCCGGTGCGCTTGGCCGTCGAGACGATTTCCTTCGTCGACGTGTCGAGAATCCGGTGATCGAACGCCTTGAGGCGAATCCGGATATTTTGACCGTTCATTGTCTCGTCCTTTGGGACCGCGAGCGTTTCTGCCCGCCTTCATGCGCCGCGCGGTGTCGCGCGCGGCTTCGTTCACTAGAGCGAGCGCTTGGCCCGCGGCCCGGATTCGCTTTACTCGATGATGCTGGCGACGACGCCGGCGCCGACCGTCCTGCCGCCTTCGCGGATGGCGAAGCGCAGCTTCTCCTCCATCGCGATCGGCACGATCAGCACCACGTCCATCGTCACATTGTCGCCCGGCATCACCATCTCCACCCCGTCGGGAAGCGTGACGATCCCGGTCACATCCGTCGTGCGGAAATAGAATTGCGGGCGGTAGTTGGTGAAGAACGGCGTGTGGCGGCCGCCCTCCTCCTTGGTCAGGATATAGGCCTCGGCCTTGAACTTCGTGTGCGGCTTCACCGAACCCGGCTTGCACAGCACCTGGCCGCGCTCGACGTCCTCGCGCTTGGTGCCGCGCAGCAGGCAGCCGACATTGTCGCCCGCCTCGCCCTGATCGAGGAGCTTGCGGAACATCTCGACGCCGGTCACCGTCGTCTTGGTCGTCGGCCGGATGCCGACGATCTCGACTTCCTCGCCGACCTTGACCACGCCGCGCTCGATGCGCCCGGTCACCACCGTGCCGCGGCCGGAAATCGAGAACACGTCCTCGACCGGCATCAGGAAGGGCTGGTCCTTCGGGCGCTCGGGCTGCGGAATATATTTGTCGACTTCCTCCATCAGCTTCAGGATCGCGTCATGGCCGAGCTCGGGGCTCTTGCCCTCGAGCGCGCACAGCGCCGAACCCTTGACGATCGGAATGTCGTCGCCGGGGAACTCATATTTGGAGAGAAGCTCGCGCACTTCGAGTTCGACGAGTTCGAGAAGCTCCGGATCGTCGACCATGTCGACCTTGTTCAAGAACACGACGAGCGCCGGCACGCCGACCTGGCGGGCGAGCAGAATATGCTCGCGGGTCTGCGGCATCGGGCCGTCGGCGGCCGAGACCACCAGGATCGCGCCGTCCATCTGCGCCGCGCCGGTGATCATGTTCTTCACATAGTCGGCGTGGCCGGGACAGTCGACGTGCGCATAGTGACGGTTCTTCGTCTCATATTCGACATGCGCCGTCGAAATCGTGATGCCGCGCGCCTTCTCTTCCGGCGCCTTGTCGATCTGGTCATAGGCCGTAAACGTCGCCCCGCCCGTCTCCGCCAGAACCTTGGTGATCGCCGCCGTCAAAGACGTCTTGCCATGGTCGACGTGTCCGATCGTCCCAATGTTGCAGTGCGGCTTCGTGCGTGAAAACTTTTCCTTGGCCATCGCCGTGCTCCTCTAAAGAGTTCCGTTTGCCCGTAGCAGTCGAGATCAGGCGTATTTCGCCTGGACCTTCTTCGACTCCGCTTCGGGCACTTGTTCGTAGTGATCGAATTGCATCGTGTAGCTGGCGCGGCCCTGGGTGAAGGAGCGCAGCTGGTTGACGTAGCCGAACATATTGGCGAGCGGCACCATGGCGTTGACCACCACGGCGTTGGCGCGCATGTCCTGGCCCTGTATCTGTCCGCGACGGGAATTCAGATCGCCGATGACCGAGCCGGTGTATTCCTCCGGCGTCACCACCTCGACCTTCATGATCGGCTCGAGCAGCACCGAGCCGCCCTTCTGCAGCGCTTCGCGGGTCGCGGCGCGCGAGGCGATCTCGAAGGCGAGCACCGACGAGTCGACGTCGTGGAACGCGCCGTCGATGAGCGTCGCCTTCATATCGACGACCGGGAAGCCGGCGAGAATGCCGGATGTCGTCACCGACGCAATGCCCTTGTCGACGCCGGGGATATATTCCTTCGGCACGGCGCCGCCGACGATCTTGCTATCGAACTCATTGCCCTTGCCGGCTTCGTTGGGTTCGAAAATGATCTTCACGCGGGCGAACTGGCCGGTGCCGCCGGTCTGCTTCTTATGGGTGTAGTCGATTTCGACCTTGCGCCCAAGACGCTCGCGATAGGCGACCTGCGGCGCGCCGATATTGGCGTCGACCTTATAGGTGCGCTTCAATATGTCGACCTTGATGTCGAGGTGCAGTTCGCCCATGCCCTTGAGGATGGTCTGGCCGCTTTCCTGATCGGTCGAGACGCGGAAGGAAGGGTCCTCCGCCGCGAGCTTCTGCAGGGCGACTCCGAGCTTCTCCTGATCGGCCTTCGACTTCGGCTCGATGGCGATTTCGATGACGGGATCGGGGAACTCCATGCGCTCCAGAATGACCGGCTTCTGCATGTCGCAGAGCGTGTCGCCGGTGCGCGTGTCCTTGAGGCCCGCGAGCGCGACGATGTCGCCCGCGAAGGCTTCCTTGATGTCTTCGCGATTATTGGCGTGCATCAGCAGCATGCGGCCGATGCGCTCTTTCTTCTCTTTCGTCGAATTGAGCACGGTCGTGCCTGAGTCGATCTTGCCCGAATAGACGCGGGCGAAGGTGATCGTGCCGACGAAAGGATCGTCCATGATCTTGAAGGCGAGCATGGAGAAGGGCTCGGAATCGAGCGGCTTGCGCAGGATTTCCTCGCCGGTGTTCACGTCGACGCCGTTGATCGCCTCGCGATCGACGGGCGACGGCAGATAATGCACGACGGCGTCGAGCAGCGGCTGCACGCCCTTGTTCTTGAAGGCCGAGCCGCAGAAAATCGGGATGAAGGCGATTTTGCGCACGGCGATGCGGATCAGCCGGTGCAGCGTCTCCTCGTCGGGCTCCTGGCCGTCGAGATAGGCCGCCATGGCGTCGTCGTCCATTTCGACGGCGGCTTCGATGAGCGCCAGGCGATATTCCTTGGCCTTGTCGAGAAGGTCGGCCGGAATTTCTTCGTCGTGATATTTCGCGCCGAGCCCTTCGTCTTCCCAAACGACGGCCTTCATGCGCACGAGATCGATAATGCCCTTGAAATTCGATTCCGAGCCGATCGGCAGCTGCGCGCAGACCGGACGACCGCCGACGCGGGTCTTGATCTCCTCGACGCAGCGGTCGAAGTCGGCGCCGATCTTGTCCATCTTGTTGACGAAGACGATGCGCGGCACATTGTATTTGTCGGCCTGACGCCAGACGGTCTCGGTCTGCGGCTCGACGCCCTGGTTGCCGTCGAGCACGCATACCGCGCCGTCGAGCACGCGCAAGGAGCGCTCGACCTCGATGGTGAAGTCGACGTGGCCGGGCGTGTCGATGATGTTGAGGCGCTTGCCGTTCCAGAAAGTCGTCGTCGCGGCGGACGTAATTGTGATGCCGCGCTCCTGCTCCTGCTCCATCCAGTCCATCGTCGCGGCGCCTTCATGCACCTCGCCGATTTTATGGCTCTTGCCGGAATAATAGAGGATGCGCTCCGTCGTCGTCGTCTTGCCCGCGTCGATATGGGCCATGATGCCGAAGTTGCGGTAGTCCTCGATCGGATGAGAGCGGGCCATGACGATTGTCCTCGTGAAAGCTCGTGCGCCTTACCAGCGGTAATGCGAGAAGGCGCGGTTGGCTTCCGCCATGCGATGGGTGTCTTCGCGCTTCTTGACCGCGGCGCCGCGGTTGTTGGAGGCGTCGAGCAGCTCGGCCGACAGCCGGTCGACCATGGTCTTGTCGTTGCGGGCGCGCGCCGCGGTGATGATCCAGCGGATGGCGAGCGCCTGACGGCGTTCGTTGCGCACTTCGACCGGCACCTGATAGGTGGCGCCGCCGACGCGGCGTGAACGCACCTCGATCGCCGGCGCGACATTTTCGAGCGCGGTCTTGAAGACGACCAGCGGATCGCTCTTGGCCTTGGTCTCGACCTGGTCGAGCGCGCCATAGACGATCTGCTCGGCGACCGACTTCTTGCCGTCGTACATGATCGAGTTCATGAATTTCGCGAGAACGACGTCGCCAAATTTGGCGTCTTCGATCACTTCGCGCTTTTCGGCCCGGTGGCGTCTCGACATGACCTAATCTCTCTTTTCATCGTCATGGCCGGGCTTGGCCCGGCCATCCGTTGATCGTGTGTCAGATCCCCGGGTCTCGCTTCGCTCGCCCGGGGATGATCGCCGCTAGGCGGCGATCACTTCGGACGCTTCGCGCCGTATTTCGAACGGCGCTGCTTGCGGTCCTTGACGCCTTGCGTGTCCAGCACGCCGCGCAGAATGTGATAGCGAACGCCGGGAAGGTCCTTGACGCGGCCGCCGCGGATCATCACCACCGAGTGCTCCTGAAGATTATGGCCCTCGCCCGGAATGTAGCCGATGACCTCGAAGCCATTGGTCAGACGCACCTTGGCGACCTTGCGAAGCGCGGAGTTCGGCTTTTTCGGCGTCGTCGTATAGACGCGTGTGCACACGCCGCGCTTCTGCGGACACGCCTGTAGATGGCGGGCCTTTTCGCGATAGGTCGGCGCTTGGCGCGGCTTGCGGATCAACTGGCTAATCGTCGGCATTCAAAAGGGTCCTTCGCGTGATTGCGAATGGCGGATTGGATCGGCGGTCCCGGCGCGCACGGCCTAAGCGCATGCGCAAACGAGCGAAGCGCCGATGGCCGTAGTGGCCAGGGCGCTTCTAACGCAGAGGATCCCGGAGACCGGGATCGTGCCTTCCTGTCCATCGCTCTCGCGACGGGATGATTGCCAATTACGCTTGGCGGTCACAGGCAAGGCGACAGCGTTTAAGTTCGAAGGATCGAGAGCGAGGCGCTCGCCGAAGGCATGAACTTACGGCCTGTCGAAAGTGCGCGGAACCTAATGGCGAAGGTCGGGGGCGTCAAGCGGAGAATGTCACGCCGCTTTCAAAAAAAGCTTATGTTCTTGCTCAGGCCCCCAAGGCCGCATAGCATTCGCCCCCAGCGACGACGCCTTCCGCTTTTCAACATCAAGAGGGACATCCCCATCTGGGGGATGTCGCTTCCGTTTGAATGCCTTCCTGCGGGCCGTTTGGCCGGAATGACATGGTGAAACCCGTCGTACGATTCTCGTGTGTCGTTGACAACGAACCCATTTTTCTTGCGCAAGCGCTGAGATGGGCGCGAAGCCTGATCGAAATCGCGAAGGTTCCGCCCGAAGATCTAATTGTGCATTACACACCGGGGTCGGGCCAGGATTGTGCGGCGAGGTTTTCGCCGCTCGGCGTCAGAACGACCGAAGCGCAGGCGGTTTCACGGCTGCGCCCGCATCTCAACAAACTCGCCCAATTGCGGTCGGCGTTCCTCCGCGGCGCCGATCTGGCCGTGTTATGCGACTGCGACACGCTCTTTGTCGCCGATCCGCGACCCTATTTCGCGAAGAATATGGTGGCGGCGACGGTCGTGGACGCGCCGAACCCGCCGATCGACATCTGGGACATCCTGCTCCGGCGCGCCGGGCTGACGCGTCAGCGACCCGACATCGCCGTGGGTTCGGACGCCGCCATGACCGTTTTCGAGAACAGGAACGGCGGCCTCTACGTGCTTTCCTCTGCGCGGCTGGGCGAACTCGACGAGCCTTGGCGCAAATGGGCTCAGTGGCTCGAGGAACAGGCGGATGTTTTGGCGACTTCGCGTTTCACATCGATCAGATCGCGTTCGCGCTGACCTGCCTGGAGCTTCGCATTGAACCGGAACTGCTGCCGAAAGCCCTGAACTTTCCAACCCATCTGCCGGCGGCCGACAGCAGCGACGGCGCGCCGATCATGCTGCACTACCATCGCCAGGTGGACGACGGCGGCATGCTTATGCCGTTGGGCCAGCCTACGGTCGATCGAGCGGTCGCCTTCGTCAACGAGAGCCTGGCCAAACCCGCGATGATCCGCCGGAAGCGGCGGTTGTTGCTCCATGTCGGATTGCCCAAGACCGGAACCAGCGCGCTGCAGCGATGGTGCCATGCGAATTCCGGCCGGTTCCTTGAGCAAAACATCCGCTACCCGACGCCCAGCGCCGACACGGAGATGCCAAAACACCAGTTCATCGTTTCGGACCTGATGGCTGGCGATCTTTCCCGCACCGCCCTGGCGGTCGCCGAGGGTAGCGAAGAATGCACGGTCCTCACCACCGAGGGGTTGACCAATCATCTCTATGACTTTCGTCCGATCGGGCTGGAGAAGTTCCGCGACCTTTTCGAAGCGTTTCACCTGACAACGTTCCTGGTTCGCCGGAAGCCGGAAGACTGGCTGAGGTCGTATCACAAGCAGTGCGCGATCAATCCACGGATCGCCGAATACTGCTATGGAACGGGCTTGGACCTCCATGCGTTCGGCGAGTTGCCCCGCGTTCGCAAGCTGATGAATGTCCCGAACCTCGCCCAGGACTGCGCCGCGGCGTTCGGCGCGAAAGAGGTCGTCACGGCGGATTACGATTCCGATTGGCTGGCGCGATTTCTTGGTCTCTGCGGCTACACGCCGACCGAAAAGGTCGAACTGGAGGTCGCGAACGAGAGCGTGCCCGACTGGCTCTTCGAGGCGGTCCTGCGGATCAACCGCCAGCCCTTCAACGACAACGCCCGCATCGCATGGCTAGGCACGCTGCAGCGCTTCGCCAACTCTAGGCATAGCGGCCTGAGGAAGCACGAAGCCACGGCGAATTCCCACGACCTGTGGCGGGAACTCGATCCAAAGCTGATCGACAGGATTGCATCCCCGGACGCCCGCTGGGCGGGCTACCAAGAACTGCTGAGCGAACTGAGCCGACGAGAGAACTCGTTCATGAATCATCGATTCATGAACGAACTCTAGTTTCTTGAACTGACGCATTTTCTACGCCGAACCGGCATCCACTTCGGCGGAAAATGCTCTCAAGGGCCGCCGGGCGGCGGGCGTATAGCGCGCCGCCGCTTCGGTCAGTTGCGTGATGGATAGATGCCTTCCAGCGCAACGCACCACATCAGGGTGAGATAGGGCCCCCTTTGGCTCACCGGCTGGCCGCCCCCGCTGGGCTGGGTCATGTCGGCGGCCATGATGCGGTTGGGCGGACCGTCGTGATAAGGGTTGTCGGCGCCGACGCCGCCAGCCAGATACCGGCCCTGCGGGCCGCCCTTGTCCCCGGTGACGTTGGTCGCCTGCACGCCGTGATTATGCGGCGGCATCTGGTTGGTTGTGATGGTGAAGCTCTCGCGGCCGCCGGCCTGGCCCTCGACATAGTTGGAAAGGCCCGGCCCGGTCCCCTGGTGGATCGGCGCCCGGCCGCGAAGGTCGGGCAGGGCGAAATTGGTCTGGCCGTTGCCGCCATAGGTCGTGCCGAGCAGGGAAAACAGGGCCGTATACTGCGAAATGGCGAGAAGCTGGCCGTCCGCCTGCGCCCATCCGCGGGGACAGAAATTCGCGCCCGTGAGCATCAGCTGGCCGACAAAAGGCTCGGCCTGCGCCGCGGCTGGTGACATCGATGCGAAGGTCGAGACGACCGACAGCGAAGCGGCGATGGGGAGAATTGCGAAGAGACTGCGCGCCATATTGTTTCCCTCGGATGTCGATATTTTTGCAATGCGCCAAATTAGCATCAAGTTTTCGGAAGTTACAAGGCGCCGCACAAGCAAAAATTGTGAATGTAACCATGCCGATTCTGTCGATGAATCGTCATTCGCGGTTTTATTCATGTCATTCGCAAAGAGGCCGCTGCAGGCTGTGCGCACGGTTGACGAAATTCTCCCGCGAGAGTCCGGTCATTTTGCGGATGACATCTCGGCGGCGATCTTGTCGAAAGCCTGTTCGACCACCGCGCCCGTTCCCTCATCGCCCGCACCGTCCGCTTTCGAAATTCGGCGACGAGAGCCTTTGAGTTTCCGGATCAGGAGAGATAATTCTTCAAAAACTCGATGACCGGCCCCGCGTGCTCGCCGAGCTTCCGCGCCGCCTCGTCCCAGCCTTTGATCGCCGCCGCCATGTCCTTGCCATTGAGAAAGACGCGGTAGACCGCGTTGATCGTGCTGGTGAGCGAATAGGCTTGGGCCTTTTCCGGGTCGGGCGCGTCGATCGGGTCGGGCCGGGGCGCGAGAACGCCCGGCTCCAGCTGGGGCGCGGGCGCCGCGGGATGCGGCGCGAAATCTTCCTCGACCTTGTCGATGCCGCGCGAAACGGCGGGCTCGAAAATATCGGGCGTATATTCGCGCACGACTTCGACAAAACCGGCGATGGCGTCCCTCGGCAGCGGCGCGGACAAGGCGCCGCTTCTCACATCGTCATAGAAACGGCCGACGCCCGGATAATAGGGCCGCAGCGCGATGTGAAACTCCAGAATGCGGTTGAGCCGTTCGGCGAGCGCGCGCGCCAGAATATTCACGTCTTCGTCGAACAGCCCACGCAGAACCCGCGCCTCGGCGTCGGCGAGGAGGAGATTGCCGCTGCCCGGCGCCGCCGGCAATTCCTCAAGATAGGTCTCCAGCACAAGCCGGTAATCCGGCCTGGCATTGAAGCGCTGCGCAGCTAGATCGGCGATCAGCCGTTCCACCGTCTTTCGACAGGCGTCGAGCCGGTCGTGATGATCCCGATCGCTCCCCGCGAAGGGAAATACGGGCGTGTTTTGCGGTCCGGCGATTACGGTGACGCGATGCGCGTTGTTCCAGCCGAAGTCGAAGGGCGCAGATATGCTTTCGATCGGGTTCGGCAACGGCTTTTCCCCGGAACCAGACGATTTTCTCAGCTCGACGATCCGCCGGGCGAGTCTCGCGTTCTGTTCGGCGACGTCCTTTTCACGCGGATCGACAGGGAGCGTCGCGAACAACAATTCGATTTCCTCCGACTCCTCGACGCCATTCAGACGGCGCCGATACCAGTCCAGCCAAGGCTTCCAATGCGGAGCATTCAACGCAGTTTGCAGGTGTCTCCACTCTTCTTGAGTCCGTATTGGCATTCCGCGCCGTCGTAACGGCATGCTCGCTAGAACGCTGGACGAGATCGTCTTTAGCCGACTTGCGTCGTCAAAGACTGCCTCCCACAGCTCGGCCTTGACGATCTTAATCTCATCATCGTTAGACACGGCCCACGAAATGGCTTGGGCGATATCGTAAGGGTCGCCGCCGACAGCATCCGCCGCTGCGATAGCGGAACTGATAGCTTGGGAATTGGTCGGGTAATCGATTTCAGAAAAAAATGCGGCGGCGGAACTAGCCTCGGTGGCTCGCAACTTTTTGATTTTACCAGGGTATCTCGCCGCTGCCCATGCCAGCGCCATCGCCCAAAGCGCCGAGAATGTCAGGTCCGCGAATTGTCGTGCCCTAATCTTGCTGGTTCGCCGTTGCAATGTGGGTGCAAGGCGTAGCGCTGCCCTTACCGTGATGACGGCCTGTGCGGCGCGCGGCTGCGTCTCCAGCCAATCCGCAAACTCCTCGCTATTTGTGAAATTCAACTCACCGTTTGAAATGTCGTTCATCGAAAATCTCCGCGCTCGTCAAGATGCGGAGCATTTCCCCGCCTTGCAAGGGCGCCGTCATTCGCGTCGCGCGCCGCGCGAAGGGAAATCGATACGCAGCGTCAATCATGTCTGGGCTTTGTTCTGGATGCCCGCTTTCGCGGGCATGACAACGCGGCTGTGCGCGCGCCGCAAATCGTCGCAGGCGGCGACGGGGCAGTTCAACGGCGGCGCGAAAGCCGGTAGGTTCGCGCTGAAAAAACAACGGAGGAACCGACCGCATGAGCCATGTCGCGCATGAGCTGCACGAAGAATTTCCCGATCAGGCCGAGGCCATCCACGCGCTGAAGGCCGGCAACGCCCATTTCGCCCGCATCGCCGAGGATTATCACGCGCTCAATCGCGCCATTCACCGCATGGAGACCAATGTCGAGCCGGCGGACGATGCGACGATTGAGGATTTGAAGAAGAAGCGGCTCGTTCTGAAGGACGAAATCGCCGGCTTCCTGGCGACGGCGTAATCGGCCTAGCGCCAATTCAGCTTAGCGCCGCCGCGCAGTCCGCTGCCAGGCCTTGCGCCGGGCGTCCACGAGGATACGGCGCTAAATGCATCGTGGGCGGCGCGCCACGGCGTGGATGGCCGCGACAAGCGCGGCCATGACGCGGGGAACCGGCTGGTTCCGGGGGCCCGGCCCCATCGCCTACCGATATTGCGCCGGGGCCTGCGGATTATTGGCGGGATTGCTGTCATGCTTGGTGAGCCGCGTCACCAGCGGGCCGCCGACCAGCGGCGCGATTTCAGCCTCCAGCGCGTCGGCGACATCTTTCGCATAGACTTCCTCGCCGCCGACATGAATCGAGAAGGCCTTGCCGTGCTTTTCGATCTTCGCCGGGTCTTCGATCACCGCCTTGGTCCAGCGATAGAGCGGAAAATCTTCCCTGCCCTCGCGTTCCGTCGCCGCGACATAGTCGCGAAAGGCGTCGAGCTGGTTGCGCAGCCGCGCATTATGCTTCGCCAATATATCCCGCAGGGGCTGAAGTCCCGGATTGTCGGGATCCTTACGGGCGAGCCTCGCCGCCTCGTCGGCGAGATTGACCCGAACCTGATATGACCAGTCTTCGCTCATCGATCCGCTCCCTTAAGGGCTGACGCCGCGCGGCATTTGCTTTCTTCTATTTGGGCGGTGCAAAAAAACATAAGGAAGATCGGCGTAAATTCGAGGCTTTCCAACTCCCCGGGAGACGCCGACGACCATCGCTCTACAGGCATATCTCATTGTCGCCATTCTGATTAATGGCGCTTGCTGAGGAATAGATGATTTTTTCAGCGATCCGTGTATAAAGGTCGAGCGGCGCCGGAGCGGCGCCGCCTTTGAACCGGACGTTGGCCACATTTCAGCCGCCTTGGCCCCGGACTTTGTCGGCGTCGACAACGCGCCTTCCGGAAGTACCGCCGTCGAGTCGAGAGAATGTCGACCGTTGCGCCAACGTTGCGCCCTTGCTGGCCGGAGGCGGCCGCTTTTGCGCAGACGCAGTCCTGTCGCGCCGGCCCGGGCGTTAAAATCGCGGCCGCAACTAGCAAAGGTTGAAGATGCCGACCATCGCTCTCGTCGACGACGACCGCAACATTCTCACCTCCGTCTCCATTGCGTTGGAGGGCGAGGGCTATCGGGTCCAGACCTACACCGACGGCGCCCAGGCGCTCGACGGGCTGCGCGCCAATCCGCCTGATCTGGCGATTTTCGATATCAAGATGCCGCGGATGGACGGCATGGAGCTTCTGCGGCGACTGCGGCAGAAGTCGGACCTGCCGGTGATCTTTCTGACCTCGAAGGACGAGGAGATCGACGAACTCTTCGGCCTCAAGATGGGGGCGGACGACTTTATCCATAAGCCCTTCTCGCAACGGCTGCTGGTCGAGCGGGTGAAGGCGATTCTGCGCCGCGCCAACCCCAAGGAGGCCGCCGCCCAGAAGGAAACCGAGGCCAAGGTCCTGGAGCGCGGCGCGCTGGTCATGGACCCCGAGCGCCACACCTGCACCTGGCGCGGCGACCCGGTCGTGCTGACGGTGACGGAATTCCTGATTTTGCAGTCGCTGGCGCAGCGTCCCGGGGTGGTGAAGAGCCGCAATGCGCTGATGGACGCGGCCTATGACGACCAGGTCTATGTCGACGATCGCACGATCGACAGCCACATCAAGCGTTTACGCAAGAAATTCAAGATCGTCGACGATGACTTCGAAATGATCGAAACGCTGTACGGCGTGGGTTATCGATTCAAGGAAGCCTGAGTTCTCGCCGAGGGTGCGCGAGATGGACGCAAGCATCGAGGGCGCGGGCGACGTGAATGTCGCCGACGGGTCGATCCCGCAGACGCCATGCCAGCCGGCCGGCGCGGCTCCGGCGCGCGCGGCGGCGACGCGGGCGCGGTTGTCGCGGACGATGTCCCGGCGCTTGGCGCGCATCCTGCGCACCGTTCAGTCGCATCTTTCGTCTTCGCTGACCCGCCGCATCGTCGTTCTCAATCTCGGCGGACTGGTCGCGCTGCTGGGCGGCTTTCTCTATCTCAACCAGTTCCGCCAGGGTCTGATCGACGCGCGGGTGCAGAGCTTGCAGACCCAAGGCGAGATCATCGCCGCGGCGGTCGCGGCCTCGGCGACGGTCGACACCGACGCGATTTCGATCGACCCGGAAAAACTGCTGAAGCTCGCCCCCGGCGAAAGCGCCAGCGGCGCCGAAGGCGGCTCGCCGCTGGAGTTTTCGCTCAATCCCGAACGCGTCGGCCCGCTGCTGCGCCGCCTCGTGTCGCCGACGCGGCTGCGTGCGCGCATCTATGATCACGACGGTTTCCTGCTGCTCGATTCGCGCTCGGTCTCAGGCCGCTCGAACATACTGCGCTTCGAACTGCCGCCGCCGAGCGATTCGCCCGCCACGATCGACGCCTCGTCCGTCCTCGAACGGGCGCTCAATTTTGTCCAGCGCCTGTCGCATCGGCCGGAGCTGCCGCTTTACGAAGACATCGGCATGGGCAATGGCAAAGCCTATCCCGAGGTCGGCAGCGCGCTTGGCGGGCGCATCCATTCGGTGGTTCGCGCCAACGCCAAGGGCGAATCGATCATTTCCGTCGCCGTGCCGATTCAGCGCTTTCGCTCGGTGCGCGGCGCGCTGCTGCTCTCGACGATGAGCGGCGACATCGACGCGATCATCGTCGCCGAACGCTGGGGCATCATCCGCATCTTTCTGGTCTCGGCCGGGGTGATGCTGCTGATTTCGCTGTTCTTCACCAATACCATCACCGAACCCATGCGCCGCCTCGCCGAAGCGGCCGAGCGGGTGCGGCGCGGCGCGCGGTCGCGCCAGGAAATCCCGGATTTCTCGGACCGGCCGGATGAAATCGGCCATCTCTCCGGCGCGCTGCGCGACATGACCAAGGCGCTCTACAACCGCATTGACGCGATCGAGCATTTCGCCGCCGATGTGGCGCATGAACTCAAGAATCCGCTAACTTCCTTGCGCAGCGCCGTCGAGACCTTGCCGATCGCCAAGACCGACGCGTCGCGAGACCGGCTGCTCGCCATCATCAAACATGACGTGGGCCGGCTCGACCGCCTGATCAGCGACATTTCCGACGCCTCGCGACTCGACGCCGAGCTTGCCCGCGCCGACATGGGCGTCGTCGACCTCTCGGCGGCGTTGTCCACCGTCGTCGACCTGGCGCGCGCCGTGGATTGCGGCGACAGCGTCAAGATCGAGCTGACGGTGCGCCCTTCTCCCTACGATTCGACGCGTGGCCAGTGGCGCGTTCTCGGACATGATTCGCGACTGGGCCAGGTGCTCAACAATCTGATCGATAACGCCAAGTCTTTTTCGAAGCCTGGCGGAACCGTGCGCGTGCGGCTCTGGCCCGAACGCGCCAACGGGCCGGGCGGTCAGCAGCTCGACGGCTATGAGATCATCGTCGACGACGACGGACCTGGAATTCCCGACGGCGCGTTCGACCGCATCTTCGAGCGTTTCTACACGGATCGGCCGGAACAGGGATTTGGTCAGAATTCCGGGCTGGGGCTGTCAATCTCCCGCCAGATCATCGAGGCGCATGGCGGACGTATCCGGGCGCTCAATCGCACGCGGGCGCACCCGCAGGGCGCCGATGGGCCGCGCTGCGGCGATGTCGTGCTCGGCGCGCGCTTCGTCGTCTGGCTGCCGGCGGCGCGATGACGCCGCCGCCGGCGCCCGCCTATCTCCACGCCAACGCTCTCGTCCTCGGCGAACTCGGCCTGCTGCTCCGCGGACCGCCCGGCGCCGGCAAGAGCACGCTGACCCTGGAGCTGGTCGACCGCTGGCGGGCGCGCGGCGCTTTCGCGGCCCTTGTCGGCGACGACCGCATCTCTCTCGAAGCCCGCCACGGCCGGTTGATCGCAAGGCCGCATCCATCGATCAGCGGGATGATCGAGGCGCGCGGCCTTGGGGTGTTGCGAGTCGACCACGAGCCTGCCTGCGTGGTGCGGGCCGTGATCGATCTTCTCCCCCTCAAGGAGGCGCCAAAACGACATCCGGTAGAGGGCGAAAGTCGGATTGAATTGAACGGCGTCACGGTGCCGCGCATCTTCGAAAACGCTGCACGCGTCGGGGTTCTGACGCGGATTGGCTTCTACATTCAGACCCTTGCGACAAATTGACGGCGCCTTGCGGTTTTCGCTTGCCTATTTCGCGGCGTTGCACAAAATGTCGCCCCTGTCGAACGGGGCGATGACGGCCGACGCAACGGCTCCGAATATCCAGCTGGCGCCGTTCGCCCCATGCGGCCGACGCATTTTTAAGATGTCGACGCGCAAGAGACGTCTGCATGAGTGGTAGGGTCGTATGATCGGAATGGTCTTGGTGACCCACGGCCACCTTGCCACTGAGTTTCGCGCGGCGCTCGAACACGTCGTCGGACCTCAAAAGCAGATTGCGGCGATCTCGATCGGGCCCGAGGACGACATGGAGCGCCGGCGCGCCGAAATCATCGAAGCGATCCGAGAGGCCGACACCGGCGAAGGCGTGGTGCTGCTCACCGACATGTTCGGCGGCACGCCCTCCAATCTCGCGATCTCGGTGATGGACGGCGGAAAGGTCGAGGTGCTCGCGGGCGTCAATCTGCCGATGTTGATCAAGCTCGCGTCGGTCCGCGATACGCAACCGCTGGAACAGGCGGTGCTGCAGGCGCAGGACGCCGGGCGCAAATATGTTTACATCGCCAGCAAAGTGCTCAACGCAAAATGAATGATCTCGTGACCGATAAATTGCGCCAGGCTGCGGCCGAAGAGTCGATGTCGCGTGAATTCGCGATCGTCAACAAGAAGGGACTGCACGCTCGCGCGACAGCGAAATTCGTGCAGTGCTGCGAAAGGTTCGACGCGGTGATCACCGTCTCTCGCGGCGACGAAACCGTGGGCGGCAGCTCGATCATGGGCATTCTGACGCTCGGCGCGGGCCAGGGCTCGACCATCACCGTCGCCGCGACGGGGCCGCAGGCGAAGGCCGCCCTCGACGCCTTGGAGGCGCTCGTCGCCAATCGCTTCGGCGAAGACGAATAGAGCGCCGCCGCCAGAATCATGACCCTCGCGCATTGGCGAATCTTTTCCTGCTTGCAGGCGAGTGAAATGTCCGT
>VGDY01000008.1 GCA_016869555.1 Alphaproteobacteria bacterium
GCATGGCGGGTGTGGCTTCGATGCGATGGCGTGAACGGATCGGCGTCAGCAACCAATCCATACACTAAATCAGTATCTTACACCACACTCGCCAGCCCAAAATCAGGCCCTCGGTGAATAAGACGGGCTAGAAGCAATCCGAAACGCTGGGGTTTGCGTGGTTCGACAATTGGCAAACGTCTCGGCGTTCATTTCGCGGCGCGCGCGTCGCAGCTTGTATTTTCGCCCATACAAGCTAAATATTGCAAATCGAGTTTTCGGCCGAACGATCTTGCCTTTCGCTGCCTTGGCGCGTCGGCTCCTGACTTCCTCTCCAGAACTTCGATCCTTGAGCGCTGCGCAGTTCGTGCGGCGCAGAACCTTGTTCTTGAAAGGACATGTCATGCAAAGCGGTACCGTAAAATGGTTCAACGCCCAAAAAGGCTTTGGCTTCATCCAGCCGGAGAACGGCGGCCCGGACGTATTCGTTCACATCAGCGCGGTTGAACGCGCGGGGCTGGCTGGGCTCGCGGAAGGCCAAAAGCTGACCTACGAGATCGCCATCGACAGGCGTAGCGGCAAGTCGTCGGCGGACCAGCTGCAGGTCGCGGCCTAACCATCATTATCGCCCCTGACGGTCCATCCGCCAGGGGCGAATATTTTGCCTTGCGGAAGCGCTTTGAGCATCAGCGCAAGGACATGCAGCCGGGCGGTAGCGCGAAGCCCAGAACTTTTAGGGGCGAATCATGGCCAAAGGCCAACGGCGCAGCAATCGCGAAGTGAAAAAGCCCAAAAAAGACAAAGCTCCTGACGGGAGTTCGGCGACCGACAAGAGTTCATCTTGGCTGACCGTCGAAAAGCTTCAGTCCCGAGAAGCCGAAGCAAAGCGGCGGCGGTGACGAGAGCGCGGCAGGCGTTCGAGCGCTCGGCGCTCATCAGCGCCCAATCGAGGAGCGCGTCCAATGACGAATGACAATGAAACGATCCGGCGCTTTCGGCGTCCGGCGCCACGGCTTACAGCTCTGCCATCGCACAAATTTCCGATCGGCGTCCGCGTGGTCCAAAAGTCTGGCGCGCCGACCGATGCTGATTCGTTTCACGTCACGCGTCATCTCCCCGATGCCGGCGCGGGACTCCAGTATCGGATGAAGAGAGATCGCGACGGGCAGGAAAGAGTCGTCGTGGAATCCGCGCTCGAACTCGTCACGGGGGATGATTCGATCCAATAGCTCTGGAGGCGGATGATGGACGCGAAAAACTATCGAAACGAAGCCGTCCTCTTTTTCTGCAAGTCGACAAATTTGAAATACAATTCTCTTACTTTCAGGCGCTTCCCACGGGCCTCGGAAGCCATTCGCTATGCGGTGGAGGAACTTGCGCCGAAAGCGCTGGCGAGTTGTTCCCTGGAAGTGGATGAGCAGCATTTTTTCGGGCGCGAGATTCGACCTCTTTACGACAGCGCCGATTACCCTTTGCGGCGTCGGCCGATAAAAGGGCGCGACCATCGGGCGTGACGGCAGCGCAATGCGCGAGCCCTCTTGCGGCCAAGTTGCGGCAATCGTGAACTATTTTCAGTCAGCGCGCACGCATTTTGGCGCGCCGCGTCCTATCTGCTCCTGCAAGCGACATCGGGCGACGACCCGAGCGCAAGGGAGGATCGGACAATGGCCAAGACGCGGAGATTCGCCAAGACATATGCCAGCGCCTCTGACGACGTCACTGCGACGACCCCAATCGCCTTCGCCGGAATCGGCGCGGCGCTCGCTGCGGGCTTAGGCGTCGCCGCAGCGGGACTTTCCGCCGGATTCTTTTGTTCCGTCGCCGGCGCCATCGCCGGGGCGATTCTCGGCGCGTGGCTGGATCGCCGCTGAGCCTTGAGAACTCAAGCGTTGTCTTCAGTGGGCATAGCGAAGGCTTGGCTCCTATCGGCGCTCTCGCGGGGCGCATCGACGCAAGACCGCGACGCGTGCGGAGGCGCACATTCGCTCAGGCTTCCAATGGATAATGTCCCTTCAACAAACGACAGGAGGACGTTATGTCGAAGTTCAACAGCAAGCTCATCGGAGCGATCATCGGTTCGATTATCTTCTTTGGCGTGGGCGTCGGGCTCGCGCATGCGCATACCGCGCCCCAACAGACCGGAGCCGTCGTCTATGTCGACGAACCCTGAGGTCTTGATCGCCAGCGGCAGGCGGCTTGCCTGCCCGATTCGCGGGGTCGGTTTTTATGCCGACCGGCGACGAAACAACAGATGATCCAGGGAGATCGCGCCGGGCCCGCGGGCGATCAGCACGATGAGAATCGCCGCCCAATAGGCGTGGACCGTCCACCATGCGTCGGGAAAGACGAAAATCTGGATGACCATCGTCATCATCAGAAGTCCGAACGCCGACAAGCGGGTCAGCAGCCCGATGACAAGCAGCAGCGGCAGAATGAATTCGACGGCGGTCGCCGCATAGGCGGCGAGCGTAGGCGAAATCAACGGCAGTTTATATTCATCGGCAAATAAGGCGAAGGTCGCGTCGCGGATCGACGTCGGGATTTGGAACGACAGATCCAGGCCGAAAATCTCGCTGCCGACAGTCGGTCCCTCGATCTTGGTTTGGCCGGAGACGAAGAAGGGATGCGCGGCAATGATCCGCAGAAAAAGTGCGATCAGAGAATAGGGGATCGCATCCAGCCAGCGCGCAATCGTTCTAACGATCTCCATCAGCCTCAAGCTCCATCTTGATCAGGCCGCGTCACGACAGTTTTGTCGTTCAGCGCGAGACGCAGATGGCGGTGAAAGCCTCCGCCAGGAAAAGCGCCTGCAGGCAGCCCGTCAGGTCGAAATCCGCCGCCACCCCGCTCGCCGCAGTCACGGCCTGTTCGAATGTTCCGCCTGCCTTAAGCGCATGCGCGAAGGCCGATCCGCCGACCGGGAGAAGCGCTACGGCAACCGCCAGTTCGGGACGGACGACGAGCGCCTCTTCGCCGCGGTCCAAATCCAGCGGCGCCCTGTCATCATCCGACATGTGCCGTCGCCAGATCGAAACGATGGGATAGTTCGAGGCGATGACATGCGTCGAAGGATGCAAGATCGCCGTTGCTTCCGCCAGCCGATCGAGAGGCAGGGCGCGGATGACATCCATCGCCAGCGGCGCGGCGTCTTCGGCGTGATAGGCCTGGCCGACGGCATATTCGAGCCGCGCGACATCGGAAAGATAAGCAAGCTCGCGCGCCGGCTCGAAGCTAGCGACGAAAGTCGCAAAACTGTCCCCATATTCAAAAAGCACCGGAGTGCGCGGAAGGAATTCACGCATGTAGCAATGCGCCATGGCGCGGAAAAACTCATCGCCGACCAGCCGCCGGCAGACCGGAAAGCGCTCCGCCAGCGCATCGACCAGCCCGACGCATACATTGTTGCGATAGACGGCGAAGCGTCGCTCCGGCGCAAAGCCGTGGCGCGCTTCAAGGCCGTTCGGCGCCGGCAATTCGGGATCGAGCAACGCGCGGACGAACGCGCCTTGATCGAATTCCGCCGACAGCGTCATGAGCGCATCCGATCCGGCGTTGTCTTCAACGGCAAGCGGTCTTTTTTGAGGAACCGCTCGGCGCGCCTGGCTTGTGCCGAGAGGAGCGGCCACGGCGGGATGTCATTGTCCCATTCGATCAGGGTCGCGATCGGTCCACGGCGCGCCAACGCGCGGTCGTAGAGACGCCAGACTTCCTCCTGAACGGGCGCGCAATGGGCGTCGATCAGCAAAGGATCGCCGGTCTCGTCGGAATCCTCGGCGTATCCGGCGAGATGGATTTCTTCGACATCGAGCATCGGGAAGGCGTCGATATAATCGTCAGCCGAAAAGCCGAGATTGACGGCGCTTACATAGGCGTTGGTCACGTCGAGAAGCAGTCGGCAATCCGTCCGGCGCACAATCTCGCGCAGGAATTCGATTTCGGAATAGTCCGAGGACTGGAACCGCAGATAGGCTGCGGGATTTTCTAGGAGGACACGCCTGCCGAGCGCCTCTTGAATGTCGTCTATATGGGCGACGACATGCGCCAATGTCGTCTTGTTATAGGGCAAAGGCAGTAAATCATTGAGAAAGCTCGCGCCCTGCGTCGACCAGGCGAGATGTTCCGAGAAGGCGGCAGGTTCGTAGCGTTCGACAAGAGACTTCACCCGGCGAAGGTGATCGCGGTCGAGGCGCCCGGCGCCGCCGATCGAAAGTCCGACGCCATGGATCGACAGAGGATAGTCCCGGCGCAATCGCATGAGCTGCGCATGCGGCGGCCCTCCGGCGCCCATGTAATTTTCGGCGTGGACTTCGAAGAAGCCGACATCGGGCGCCGAGGCTTCGATGTCGGAAAAATGCACGTTCTTGAATCCCACCCCCGCGCCAGCCGGCAGCGCGGACGCCGCATGCGCGCGGGTTGGCTCGGGGGCGGAACGCGTTTCCATGCGGCCTTAGTTCGCGATGGGGTCGAGGCTGCCTTTGCCCTTGGGCGTCACGATGGAGGTGCATGTGCCCTTGGGAACATATTTCCACGCGCTGCCCTGATAGTCGGTCTTTGACGATCCTGCGCAGCTTGTTCCGGGACCGGCCGCGCAATCATTCTTGCCCTTTAGGGAGACGCCGAAGCACTTCTCCTGCTCGGCCTTGGCAGCCTTGGCCGTTTCGGCCAGCGAGCAGGCCGCGGCAAACGCGCCGGCGATAGCGAAGGCGGCGCAAAGCTTCTTGTCCGACATTTTGATCTCCCTCTGCTTCCGTGACGGATCCATTAGCCAGGCAATCAGTTGAATATCTGGCGTTCCTCAGCGCTTGCCCAAACGATCGCGCGCCTCTCAGGGGCCAATTCGGCGCGACGACGCCAAAGGTTACAACCGATATGGCCGGCAAGGCGAGTCTGCCAGATGGCGCGCCGACGGCTGATCGACTAAAACTGCGCTATCGGACCCCGTTGCTCCGGCGCAACATCGGCAGCGGCGGACCGAGCCAGGCAAATTCGCAGCGAACAGGGGCGAATTGAGCGATAGGTTGAACGATCGAGAGTCTCGTTGGCGCGCGCTGATGGCGGCGTCGCAGGACGGCGATCATGCGGCCTATGCCGACCTCTTGACCGACCTCTTTCCTGTTTTGCGCCGCTTCGTCATGCGACGATGGCCGAATGCGCACGATACCGAAGATGTCGTTCAGGAAATCCTGGCGTCGATTCACACCGTGCGCCAGACATATGATCGAAGGCGTCCGTTTACGCCTTGGCTCATGACCATCGCCGCACGCCGCGTCGCCGACGCAGCGCGAAGCCGTTATGCGCGCGCCAACGAAACCACGGTCGATGTTTTGCCTGAAACCTTTCAGGACGACGGCGCGAAATCCGAACAGGACGCCAGAGACGATCGGGAGGCCCTTATCCGGGCCATGGCGACCCTGCCGGCAGGCCAGCGACACGCGATCGAACTGATCAAGCTCCAGGGACTGTCGCTGGACGAGGCGGCTCGGGTTACGGGCAAGAGCGTCGGCTCGCTGAAAGTGGGAGTCCACAGGGCGATCAGAGCGATGCGTGAGGCGCTGGCGCGAGATGGCTAGGCGAATGTTGAACGAAGAACTGATCAAAACCCTGGCCGAGAATTGCGCGCCCATACGCCCGCTCGCGCATCCCGCGCGTCGCGCGCTCGTCTGGTTTGCGGTTTCGTTGTGCTACGTCGCCGTCGTGGTGGCCGCCATGGGCGTCAGGCCTGATTTTCTTGCCAAGGTCGCCGACCCGCGGTTTGCGACGGAATTGGCCGCGGCCTTCCTGACCAGCATCGTGGCCGCGGCAGGCGCGTTCAGCGCCGGATGTCCGGCGCGACCGGTCTGGGAGCGGTTCGCCGCCGGAATTTTCCTGGCGGTCTGGGTGGGCGCTCTCGTCGTTGGATGCTGGAGGGATATTGACGCCTTTGGCCTGGCGGGGCTCCTGTCGCATTCGGACATTTACTGCCTCCCGACGATCCTTGCCATCAGCATACCGGCGGCGCTCTTGATCCTTTCGATGGTCAAGCGCGGCGCGCCCATCGCGCCATTCGTGACGATTGGTCTTGCGGCGCTCGCGTCGACAGCGCTGGCCGCGGCGGCCTTGCGTCTCTCCTTCAGACAGGACGCGGCGGTGTCGGTCTGCATCTGGCAGTTCGGCTCCGTCGTGCTGTTGACGGGGATCGCATCGCTTTTCGGCCGGGTCGTGCTGCATTGGACCATGCGCGACGAGTTGATCGCGTCTTTTTTGGCGCATCGCCGCTGATGTTGCTTTCGGAGCGTTCCTGGCCCGGAAATCGAGGATCGGCGCGGAACGGAGGAAGAAAACTCATCCGTCCGCGCCGCTCGCTCACATCTCGACGACCTTGCCGCCCTTGGCCTCGCAAGCCTGTGCCGATTTTTCCGGCAGCCACCCCTGACCCTTGCAGGCGTTCATGCCCTTGCAGGCGTTGTTCGCGGTCTTGCAGAGGCTCGTCCCCTTGCATGAGTTGATTCCGCCGCAATGGACGGACTTGCTCATTTTTTTGGCGAGCGCCGGCGACGTCGCGGCGCCGCTCAGAACGAGAGCGACCGCGGCGGCCGCCAGCGAGGCGCCCGAAACGATTTTGGCGTTCATTTTCATCTCCTTGCAATTCGCGCTCACAGGACGAGCGCTCCAGGCCCCATAGGAACCCGCCGACGCTATTCGTCGCCGCAGCGAATAAGGTTACGGCGCGTGCGGTTGATCGGCTTCATCCGGCGCGCTGCGGGCTTCAGGCGTCGTCGCAGGCGTGCGTTCGCAGAGCCGCGCAAAAAATCGGTCGTCAAAAAAACTCTGCAGCGTCGCGGACTTGTTCGATCTGATAAGCTGCATGATCAATTGAGCCGCAAAGAAGAATAGTGACAGGCATATACTTTGCTGAGAAAACTAGTTCGAATCGAAGATCGTTTCGATCGCGGAGTTGTAAAATTGGCGTCGTCGTTTGTCCCCCCGCTTACGGGGTTTTTGCGCAGCTGCCATCAAGAATTCGTCGTCGATGATTCGGGCGCGGTCGCCGATTACATCCCGGAACTGACGAGAGCGAATCCAGCTCATTTCGGCGTCAGCCTCGCAACGATCGATGGCTATATCTATGAAGTGGGCGACAGCGCAGCGCCTTTCACGATCCAGTCGATATCCAAGGCGTTTGTATTTGCGCTCGCCCTGGAAACGCTTGGCCACGAGCGCGTCGAATCGGTTATCGGCGTCGAACCCAGTGGGGAAGCCTTTAATTCGATCCGGCTGACGGGCGACAACAAGCCATTCAATCCAATGGTCAACGCGGGAGCAATCGCTTGTTCCGGCTTGATCTATCAGCATGCGGGCGAAGGCGCTTTCGACCTTATTCATCGAACTTTGGGTCGCTTCGCCGGACGCAAACTCGACATCGACGAAGCAGTTTTCGCCTCCGAGCGGGCGACGGGCGACAGAAACCGCGCTATCGCATGGCTGCTGCGCAATTATTCGGTGCTTCGCGACGATGTCGACGCGGTTTTGGACGCCTATTTTCGTCAATGCGCCGTTCTCGTCACCGCGCGTGATCTCGCTGTGATGGCGGCGACGCTCGCCAACAGCGGTCGCAATCCGCTCACGGGCGACCAGATCATTTCTCCCTATGTCGTAGCGCGTACGCTCTCGGTGATGACGAGCTCCGGCATGTACGACTATGCCGGCGAGTGGATTTATCGGGTGGGGATTCCGGCGAAGAGCGGGGTCGGAGGCGGAATCATCGCCGCGCTGCCGGCGCAATTGGGCCTCGGCACATTTTCGCCCCGGCTCGATAGTCACGGCAACAGCGTCCGCGGACTCAAGGTCTGCGAGGCGCTATCGGCGCATTTCGGTTTGCATGTGCTCAATCGTAGCGATGATGTGCGCACCTGCATCATCAGCGATTACAACGCCGCGGGCATTTCCTCGCGTCGTAACCGACAGAATGTCGAGCTTGCCATCCTTCAAGAGCGCGCCGGCGATATTCGGGTCATCGAACTCGTCGGCGCGCTCTCATTCGCCGCAATGGATTACGTCTCGCGTCGATTGGCCGGCGAAGGGCGTCAGGCCGAGCTGCTGATCTTGGATTTTCGACGCGTTCCGAGCGCGACCGCCGCCGCTGCGCGACTCCTCCGCGCCGCGCTCGCCGGCCTTGCCGACAGCGGCGCAAAAATCATCCTTGCTGGCTTCGAAAAGGACTCGCCGCTTTGGGAGGCCATAAACGCCGCGGATGTCGCCTTGCCGAAGCTGCATCATTTCCCGCTGCTCGATGATGCGATCGAATGGGCCGAAGACCAGGTGATCTATCGCTTCGGCGGCTTCGAGGGCCTCGCCAAGACGACGCATCTCAGCGAGCAAGCCCTGCTCGCCGGGCTCACCCCGGACGAGATCGACCATATCGCGGCGATCGGGTTCGCGCGCGCGTTCAAAACAGGCGAGCGAATCATCGCCGCCGGCGATCCAGCCGCCTCGCTGTTCTTTCTGCAATGCGGTATGGTCAGCGTAAAGCTGCCCAGCGGCGCGCGTCTCGCGACGATCTCTCCGGGAATGGCCTTCGGCGAAATGGCGCTCATCGAACGCGAGCGCAGCGCTGACGTTTGGGCCGACACGGTGGTACAGTGCCTCGAACTGCCGCTGAACGCCTATGCTTCCTTCCGCAAGAGCTATCCAGAATGTGGAGAGCTCGTCATGCGAAATCTTGCGTCGCTATTGGCGAAGCGTTTGATGCTTGCAAACGCCAAAGTCGACCTGCTCAGCGCATATTGAATTTTTGGCGGGGTCCCTATCGCTCGCGACGGAGACGAGCCCGGCAAACTATGCCGGGTTCTTAGGCGCCATGCTTGGCGCAGTCGCCGCCTGCAGGAGCATCGCGCGCGTCTCCTCAACCGAAAACACCCTGGTGAGGCGATTGCGGCTCAAATGACCCGCGGCGACGTCCGCGATTTCTATCGCCGCCGCAGTGGCTTCGTCGGGCGCTTCGAACAACGCAAAACCGTCATATTCGGCGCCCGGCGTGTAGTATAGTCCGATCAGGTTGCCGCCGAAGTGCTTGAGAAGCGCTTGTGAAGCCGCCGCGCGGTCCTGCGGGGCCTGAACGAATGTGGCCCATGCCGCAGGAGAATAGGCAAATTGCGCCAGGAACAAGGGCATTTTCATCCTCCGTCTGCAAGCCGCAGTCTGCGCGTTTCGGGAAAGCTCGGCAACGGCGGCCAGTCGGGGCGCGAGTTGCGTTCTGGCGACGCAGCACTTACTTCGTGCTCACGTTATGCGGCGGTCAAGAATGTTTGGTTCATGCGTGGGTCGAAACCGGAGGTGAGATGACGCTGTTGGCTTTTGTGGCGGCGCGCGGCGGCGATGGTCACGGGAGAGTAGCAGGCGCACTGCTCAAAACATTCCTGGCGCTGCTGCTTTTCGCTCCATCTTCAGGCGTGCGCGCAGACGGCCCGACGCCGGAAGTTGTCGTTTCTCGCCCTCTCGCCAGGACGATTGCGCGCTGGGACGAATATACGGGTCGTTTCGAGCCGCTCAAGCAGGTCGAGGTCCGCGCGCGCGTTTCCGGCGCTCTGGAGAAGATCAATTTCGCCGACGGACAATTCGTCAAAGCCGGCGACGTCCTGTTCGTCATCGATCAGCGGCCTTATCAGATCGCGGTCGACAGCGCGCGCGCGGAACTCATCCGGGCGCAGGCGCAGGCCGCGATGTCGGCTCGCGATTACGGGCGCGCGCAGGAAATGACGCAAGGCCGCACCATTACCGCGCGCGACGTCGATCAAAGACGAGCGAGCAACGATATCGCCAAGGCGCAAGTGCTCAGCGCCGAAGCCGCGATCCGCAACGCCGAACTCAATCTTGAATGGACCCAGGTACGCGCGCCGATCTCCGGGCGGGTGTCGGACCGTCGCGTCGATCCGGGCAATCTGGTTCAGGGCGGACAGGCGGGAGCGACCCTGCTGACGACGATCGTGACGCTGGATCCCATTCACTTCGTGTTCGACGCCTCGGAGGCCGATTACATTCGCTATGCGCGCGCGGCGGAACGGCGTAAGGGAGCGTCCGGCGAGTTGAAAAACCCCGTATCGGTGCGGCTGGCCGATGAGAAGGAATGGACGCGCGCCGGCGTCATGGACTTCCTCGACAATCAGATCAACCGGCGCTCCGGCACGATCCGCGGGCGGGCGATCTTCGACAATAAGGACCATTTCCTCACGCCCGGCACATTCGGGCGCCTGCGTCTCTTTGGCGGCGACGTTTCGGCGTTGCTCATTCCCGACGCCGCCGTCGTCTCCGACCAGACCAGCAAGACGGTGCTTGTCGTCTCGGACGACAACAAGGTCATCGCCAAGTCGGTGACTCTCGGTCCCATTCAAATGGGCCTGCGCGTCATTCAATCCGGTCTAGACGCAAAGGATCGGATCGTGATCGGCGGGCTCGCCAACCCGATGGTTCGGCCTGGGGCGACCGTGCAGGCGAAGGACGGCGAGATCAAGGAAGCGCCCGTCGCGGTCAGCGACCGTTAGTCTTTAAAGACCAGGAACGCTATGCGCATCTCGCATTTCTTCATCGAGCGGCCGATCTTTGCGGCGGTTCTGTCGGTGCTGCTGACGCTCGCGGGAGCGATCGCGCAAGGCGCGCTCCCGGTTTCCGAATATCCGGAAATCGCGCCGCCGACGGTCAATATCAGCGCGACCTATCCCGGCGCCTCGGCGGATGTGATCGCCGAGACGGTCGCCTCGCCGATCGAACAGGAGGTCAATGGCGTCGACGACATGCTCTACATTACGTCGCAATCGACCGGCGACGGACGCCTGTCGATCGATGTCGTGTTCAAGCCGGGCGTCAATATCGATCTTGCTCAGGTGCTGGTCCAGAACCGCGTTGCGATCGCCAATCCGCGCCTGCCGGAGGAGGTGACGCGCTTTGGCGTCGTCGTGAAGAAGGCCTCTCCGGACCTGATGATGGTCGTCCATTTGCTGTCGCCCGACGGCTCGCGCGACCAGCAATATATTTCAAATTACGCGACGCTTTACGTGAAGGACGCCATCGCCCGAATCGAGGGGGTCGGCGACGCGCGCCTGTTCGGGGCAAGAGATTATTCGATGCGCGTCTGGCTCGATCCGGCGAAAGTCGAGGCGCGCGATCTGACCGCGGGAGACGTCATCGCCGCGCTGCGCGCCGCCAATCTGCAAGTCGCTTCCGGCGCCGTCAATCAGCCGCCGGCCGCCTCGGCGGGCGCCTTTCAGCTTTCGGTGCAGACGCTCGGACGGCTCAGCACGCCGGAGCAATTCGGCGACATCGTCATCCGCGCCGACGCCGACGGCGAAATTCATCTGCGCGACGTGGCGCGGATCGAGTTCGGCGCCCAGGATTATACGCTCAACGCCTATCTGAACCACGACGTGGCCACTGCGCTCGGCATTTTCCAGCGTCCCGGCTCGAACGCCTTGCAGACGGCCGAATCGATCAAGCAGGAGATGGAGCGGCTCAAGAAAAATTTTCCCGCCGGCGTCGACTATACGGTGATCTACAATCCTACCGAATTCATTCAGCAATCGGTGGACGAGGTCGTCCATACGCTGCTTGAGGCGATCGTCCTCGTCGTCCTCGTCGTCATCCTGTTCCTGCAGACCTGGCGCGCGGCGATCATTCCAGTCGCGGCGATCCCGGTTTCGCTGATCGGCAGCTTTGCGGTGATGAAGGCCGTGGGCCTCAGCTTCAATACGCTGTCGCTCTTCGGCCTCGTGCTCGCCATCGGCATTGTCGTCGACGATGCGATCGTCGTCGTGGAGAATGTCGAGCGCTATCTCGCGCAGGGACTTTCCCCGAAGGAAGCCGCCCACAAGACCATGGACGAGGTTGGCGGCGCGCTGATCGCCATCGCGCTGGTGCTCTGCGGCGTTTTCATCCCGACCGCCTTCATCAGCGGGCTGCAGGGCGCCTTCTACAAGCAGTTCGCGATCACGATTGCGAGCGCCACGATCATCTCGGCCTTCGTGTCGCTGACCCTGTCGCCGGCGCTCGCGTCAATATTGCTGAAGCCGCACGACGCGGAAGCGAGCGTCCACCATCGCCTCACCTGGGCGCATGCGCCGCTGCGCCGGTTCTTCGACGCCTTCAACGCCGGTTTCGATCGCCTGTCGACGGCCTATGGCGCGGCGACAGGCCGGCTCGTCCGGCTTGGCGTCGTCATGCTCGCGATCTATGCGATCCTCATCTTCTTCGCTTTCGATCTGTTGCGGCGAACGCCGACCGGCCTCATTCCGCAACTCGACCGCGGCTATGTGATCGCCGCCTTCCAATTGCCGCCGGGCGCGACGCTCGACCGCACCGACAAGGTGATGCGCAAGGCGACCGACATCATTTTGAAACGCGCGGGCGTGAAGGACGCCGTGGTCTTGACCGGCTTCGACGGGGCGACCTTCACCAATGCGCCGAACACCGGCGTGATCTTCGTCACGCTCGAGGATTTCGACGCGCGGGCGAAGAAGGGCCTGTCGGCGGCGCAGATTCAAGGAGATCTCTACGCCGAACTTTCGAAGCTGACCGACGCCTTTACCTTCGTGCTGCTGCCGGCGTCGGTTCCCGGCATCGGCACCGGCGGGGGCCTGAAGGGCTATGTGCAGGATCGCGCCGGACGCGGCCTGCCCGCGCTCGAAGGCGCGACCTGGGCGCTGGCCGGCGCGGCGGGACATTCGGGCGAATTCACCCAGGCGTTTACGCTGTTCAACACGCGCACGCCGCAGATTTTCGCGGACGTTGACCGCACCAAGGCCGAACTCATCGGCGTGCCGATCTGGCGGGTCTTCGAGACGCTCTCGGTCTATCTCGGCTCGACCTTCGTCAACGACTTCAACATGCTCGGCCGCACCTACCGGGTCATGGCGCAGGCCGACGATCCCTATCGCATGACGCTGCGCGACGTCGCCAATCTCAAGACGCGCAGCGCCTCTGGCGCGATGGCGCCGATCGGCGCCGTCGCGACGTTCCGCGACACGACGGGCGCGTTCCGCGTGCCCCGCTACAATCTCTATCCGGCCGCCGAGGTGCAACTCAATCTCGCCCATGGCGTCTCGTCCGGCCAGGGCATCGCCGCGGTCGAGAAGCTCGCGGCGGAGAAGCTGCCGCAGGGGTTCGGTTTCGAATGGACCGAAATCGCTCTGCAGGAAAAGCTTGCCGGACACACCGCCGTTCTCGCCTTCGGTCTCGCGGTGGTCTTCGTGTTTCTGCTGCTCGCCGCGCTCTATGAGAGCCTCCTGCTGCCGGTTTCCGTGATCCTGATCGTGCCGATGTGCATTCTCGCGGCGATGCTCGGCGTGGTCTCGCGGGGACTCGATCGCAACATATTGGTCGAAATCGGCCTCGTCGTGCTGATCGGCCTCGCCGCGAAGAACGCCATTCTCATCGTCGAATTCGCCAAACAGGCGGAAGAGGCGGGCCAATCCAGCTTCGAGGCCGCCGTCACCGCCGCCCGCACCCGTCTGCGGCCGATTCTGATGACCTCGCTCGCCTTCATCCTCGGCGTGCTGCCGCTCGCCGTCGCGACGGGCGCCGGCGCCGAGATGCGTCAGTCGATCGGCACGGCCGTGTTCTTCGGCATGCTTGGCGTCACTTTGTTCGGACTGATCTTCACGCCGACGTTCTATGTCGTCGTGCGCATATTGGCGCGGCATCTCCCCGCGGGATTTGCGCGCGGCGCGGGGCCGTCGGCGGGACCGGCGGAAAGCTTCGCGCATGACATCGGCTTTCACGAAGCGAAAAACTTCGATGTCGGGCGGTTGAAAAAATTGGTCGACGATTTTCGGCGCAGGCCGCAATGAGTCAAGCGCGGCCCGGAAGACCGCGCTTGACGCGCGCTTACTGGAAATGCTCCGGCTTCAACTTGGTGGAGCTTGCGGGGGCGAATTCGCGACGGCAGGCGGGGCTCAGCCGCGCCATATTCTGCTGGAGACAGGATTCGATTTCGTCGACGTCTGGAATGTCGGCGCTGCAGAATCTGAGCGCGTCGCCCATGCAGTCGGAGCGCTCCTGCGCCGTGCCCTGAGCCGCGGCGGGAGATGCGGCGAGCGCCAAGACAAGCGAAAACGGAATGAATTTACGCATGTTGTTCCTTTCACGACTTTTGTTCTGGGGATGCGCAATACTGAGCGTAGAATCGTTCCCTGGGAAAAGCAAAGCGACTTTGATTTCTTTCATTTGTTAATCACAACCTTGGACCGGCGCAAGGCCTTGCTCGGCGAGCGCGGCGCGCGTAAGCCGCAACAATTCGTCGAGCGAAGGATTGGACAGCGCGTCGCCTGACGGCTCGAAGCGCACGACGGGATCGCGGGTGCAGAGACGCAGGCAGTCGCGCGTCGCGATCGAAAGTCTTGCGGAAGCAAGTTCGTCGGAGAAGACCGTCGCGAAACATTCTTCGACTGACGCGAGCAGCGCGCGGCCTTTGCCCTCGGCGTCGCAGCGCGGGCCGACGCAGACGAGAAGACGAACAGGCGGAGGACTCACGAGCGCCTCAATAGATCGGATGTTTGGCGCAAAGCGCCGCTACATCGCTGCGAATGGCCGCGATCGTCGAGTCGTCGTCATGTCTTTTCAGCACCCGGTCGATCCATTGCGCGATCGTCTCGAACTCCGCCGCGCCGAAGCCGCGCGTCGTGCCGGCGTTGCTCGACAGGCGCAGGCCCGACGGCGCCTCGGGCGGACGCGGATCGAAGGGAATCATGTTCTTGTTGACGGCGAGGCCGGCGTGCTCCAGCGCCTTGGCGGCGACATCGCCGGTGAGGCCGCGCGCGGCGAGATCGACGAGCATCAGGCCGGTGTCCGTGCCGCCCGTAACGATGCGCAGGCCTGTATCTTCAAGAGCGCGCGCCAGCGCCCGCGCATTGTCGATCACCGCACGGTTGTAGGCTGTAAATTCCGGCCGCAAGGCTTCGCCAAGACATGCCGCCTTGCCAGCGACGCCATGCAGCAGCACCGAGCCTTGCACGCCCGGAAATACGCCGGCGTTGATGCGATTGCTTAAGGCCTCGTCGTTCCACAACACCATGCCGCCGCGCGCGCCGCGCAGCGATTTATAGGTCGTCGTCGTCACGACATGCGCATGGGGCAGGGGATCGGGATAAAGGCCGGTCGCGACGAGGCCGGCGACATGCGCCATGTCGACGAGAAGATAGGCGTCGACCTCATCGGCGATGGCGCGCATCGCAGCGAAATCGATCGCGCGCGGATAGGCGGAGCCGCCGGCGATCATCATGCGGGGCCGTTCGCGGCGCGCAAGATCGCGTATCTCGTCGAAATCGATGCGCTCCGTCTCGCGGCTGACGCCATAGGAGACGATTCGATAATCGCGGCCGGTCAGCGTCGCTCTATGGCCATGGCTGATATGGCCGCCGGCCGCGACATCCATGGAGAGAATCGTATCGCCGAGTTTTAGAAGGCCGAGAAAAACCGCGGCGTTGGCGTTGGAGCCGGAATGGGGCTGCACATTGGCGAAGCGGCAGTTGAACAGCTTTTTCGCGCGTTCGATGGCGAGCGCTTCGATCGCGTCGGCGAATTCCGCGCCGCCATAATAGCGCGCATAGGGCAGGCCCTCGACGGTCTTATTGGTGAGGATCGAGCCCTGCGCCTCCAGCACCAGCCGCGAGACGATGTTTTCGGAGGCGATCAGTTCGACGCCATCCCGCTGGCGCCGCAACTCGCCGGCGATGGCCGAAGCGAGTTCGGGATCGGAGGAGAGACCGGATGTGAAGTAGGCCGGATAGAGAAATGATAGAGAATACAAGGTGCTGGCCTACTGCGTTGGTGCGGAAGCAGTCAGTCAGGACTGGGCATCTTCTTCTATATTTTTCAACTCATGTTGCGGTCTTTGCGCTTCTGTCGGTAAGGCAGCTTATTCACCAAGTGAGGCATCGAATGAAGTTGAATTTTACGGAAAATGTTCTATTTTTGTTCCAATCAGCTATGATTCGATCTGGGGGCGTTCCATGCAACGACTTTTTGAAAAGAGTCTCTATGCCGTCAAAGAGGAAAATCTGCGACTAGCTACGCAGCGTGTTCAGGCGCTTTCGGAGCCGGAGTTATTAGTTCCATCACTTCAGGCGCGGCTCGATACTATTGCGGATGAATTCACACTCCAGGTCGCAAGGCTTCGGCCGGACGAACGTCGAGGGAAGCGACGAGTTGAGCAGCGCGAGTCCTCCGACTATGGGCGACATCAAGTAGTAGAGGTAAGTCTGATCGACGTAACAATACCTTTCGTAGGAGACCCAAAGAGTTTGATGATCGCACCCTCCCGGTGTCATGTGATTGAGAGACCGGCAATAGCGAATTCGAACTCGATAGTAGTATCGCTTGTGGATGACGAAAACCTAGACAGAAATGTGGATGACTTCGTAATGCGCGTCAACGAGAATCTCGATAACCTGCGTTCCGAGATGGATAGCCTAAGGAACGAAATCAAGACAGAAATTCAAACGATAGCCGATCGTCGACTGGCACTTGTTAAGGCGCAAAAAGAGCGCGACTCTAAGCGGAGTTTTCCAATTGAATAGCCGTTATTAGGCACTTACATCACACATCCAAATTCGCGACGTTCAGTGCATTCTCCTGAATGAATTCGCGGCGCGGCTCGACGACGTCGCCCATCAGCTTGACGAAAATATCATCGGCTTCGGCGGCTTCCTTCACCTTCACCTGCAACAGCGAGCGCGCGTCGCGATCGAGCGTCGTCTCCCAGAGCTGTTCGGCGTTCATTTCGCCGAGGCCCTTGTAGCGCTGAATGGTGAGGCCCTTGCGGCCGATCGAATTCATCGCCTCGTAAAGCGCGAGTGGGCCGGACAGCGCCGCTTCGTCGCCGCGCCGGATGAGCGTCGCCGGCCCGGCGAAAACCTCGCGCAGGCTTTCGGCGCGCTCATGAAGCTTGCGCGCCTCGCTGGAATTCAACAGCGAAGCGTCGAGCGTCACCGCATGCGTCACGCCGCGCAGCGTGCGCTTGAAGACATATTCGAGACTTTGGCCGCCGTCACGAACCTCGCCCGACCAGCCGCGCTCGGTCTCTTCCGAAATCGCATCAAGCCGTCGCGCGATTTCATCGGCGAAGCGCTTCGCCGACGCTTCGTCGGTCAGCGGCGTCAGGTCGCCGGCCATCGCCGCCTGTTCGATGACGGCGCGGTCGTAGCGCGAATGGAGGCTCAGCATCACATTGCGGAAGGCGCGCGCGTCTTCGAGAACCTTGTGCAGGTCGGCCCCGGCGCGATCTTCCGAGCCCGCGCGCAGCACCGCGCCATCGAGCAGGCTTTCGATCAGATAGTCCTCAAGCGCGCGCTCGTCTTTCAGATATTGCGTCGACTTGCCGCGTGTCACCTTGTAGAGCGGCGCCTGGGCGATGAAAATATGGCCGCGATCGATCAATTCCGGCATCTGCCGGTAGAAGAAGGTCAGAATCAGCGTGCGGATATGGGCGCCGTCGACATCGGCGTCGGTCATGATGATGATCTTGTGATAGCGCAGCTTGTCGGCGTTGAACTCGTCGCGGCCGACGCCGGTGCCGAGCGCGGTGATCAGCGTGCCGATCTGCTCCGACGACAGCATCTTGTCGAAACGCGCGCGCTCGACGTTCAAGATCTTGCCGCGGAGCGGCAAGACGGCCTGGAATTCGCGATTGCGGCCTTGCTTGGCCGTGCCGCCGGCCGAATCGCCCTCGACGATGAAGAGTTCGGCTTTGGCCGGATCGCGCTCCTGGCAGTCGGCGAGCTTGCCGGGAAGATTGGCGACGTCGAGCGCGCCCTTGCGGCGGGTGAGTTCGCGCGCCTTTCGCGCCGCTTCGCGCGCGGCCGCCGCCTCGCACACTTTCGAAACGACATTCTTGGCTTCGCCCGGATGTTCCTCGAGCCATTGGCCGAGCAATTCATTGACGACATTCTCGACCGCCGGCCGCACTTCCGAGGAAACCAGCTTGTCCTTCGTCTGCGAGGAGAATTTCGGGTCCGGCGCCTTGATCGACAGAACGCAGGTCAGGCCCTCGCGGCAGTCGTCGCCGGTGAGGTCGACCTTCTCGCGCTTGGCGAGGCCCGAGGATTCGGCATAGCCGGTGATCTGGCGGGTCAGCGCGGCGCGAAATCCGGCGAGATGCGTGCCGCCGTCGCGTTGCGGAATATTGTTGGTGAAGGCCAGAACATTCTCGTGATAGCTGTCGTTCCACCAAAGCGCGACGTCGACGTTGATGAGGTCACGCTGGCCATGGATCAGGATCGGCGCGGAGACGAGCGGCGTCTTGGCGCGGTCGAGCCAGCGCACGAAAGCTTCCAACCCGCCTTCGTAAAAAAGCTCCTCGCGTTTGACTTCGGCGTGGCGCGCGTCGGTGAGAACGATGCGCACGCCGGAATTGAGGAAGGCGAGTTCCCGCAGACGATGCTCGATCGTCGCATAGTCGAACTCGACCATCGTGAAGGTCGCGGGAGAAGGCTGGAAGGTCACTTCGGTGCCGCGCTTGGGCGCGCCGTCGACGATCGGCGCTTCCCCGACGACGGCGAGCGGCGCGACCGCGTCGCCATTGGCGAATTCCATGAAATGTTCTTCGCCGCCGCGCCAGATGCGCAGTTTCAGCCAGACGGAGAGGGCGTTGACGACGGAGACGCCGACGCCGTGCAGGCCGCCGGAAACCTTATAGGAGTTCTGGTCGAACTTTCCGCCGGCATGGAGCTGCGTCATGATGACTTCGGCGGCCGACACGCCTTCCTCGTGATGGATATCGGTCGGGATGCCGCGGCCATTATCGTAGACCGTGCAGGAGCCGTCGGCGTTGAGCGTTACGGCGACATCGGTCGCATGGCCGGCGAGCGCCTCGTCGATGGCGTTGTCGACGACCTCGTAGACCATGTGGTGGAGGCCGGTGCCATCGTCGGTGTCGCCGATATACATGCCGGGACGCTTGCGGACGGCGTCGAGCCCGCGCAGCACTCTGATGGACCCTGCGCCATATGCCGCAGGGTCGTTCCGTTCGGTTTCGTCGCTCATTTGGCCTGTTTGTCAGGGGGTCGGACGACCCTCGATTCGAGAAGGCCGATTTTACCCCGGAATGGCTGCAAAATGCACGGAAATAACTGCGCTTTCCGGCGGCTTCGCCGCCTTTCCGCTGAGAGGGGGCCAACGCCGGCTTTCCGGCCAAGGTTACGACTCGGCGCCGGGCGGAAAGCTAACGCAGCGCCTCCGCCAAGGCTTCGAGAAAGGCGTCGCCGTAACGCGCGACCTTCCTCTCGCCGACGCCATGCACCGCGAGCATGTCGCCGAGCGTCGCCGGCCGCTTTTCCGCCATGTCGATCAGCGTGCGGTCGGCGAAGACGACATAGGCCGGCACGCCTTCCTCCTGCGCAAGTTCGCGCCGCTTGCGCTTGAGGGCCGCGAGAATGCGATCCGTCGCTTCGTCGAGGCCGGCGGCGGCCTTTTTGCGGCGGTCGCTGCGCGTCAGCGGATCGCCGCGCAGCATGATCGACTCCCGGCCCATAAGAATTTTCTCGCCCTTTGGCGTGAGAGCGAATCCGCCATGTTCCGCGCTCGCGGTCCGCAGCGCGCCGGCGGCGAAGAGCTGACGCAAGATCGACGACCATTGCGATTTGGAAAATTCCTTGCCGACGCCGAAAGTCTTGATCGCGTCATGCCCATGCCGGCGCACGGCGTCGCTCGCCTCGCCTCTCAGCACGTCGGCGATATGCCCGGCGCCGAAGCGCTGGCCGGTGCGATAGACGGCGGAGAGCGCCTTTTGCGCGGCGACGACGCCGTCGAAGACGGCGACCTTGCCCTGGCAGACGTCGCAGCGCCCGCAGGGCGACGCCTCTTCGGCGAAATAGGCGAGCAGCGTCTGGCGCCGGCAGCGCGGCGTCTCGCACAGCATGGCCAGCGCGGAGAAGCGGTCGTGCTCGATCCGGCGGCGTTCCTCACTCACGTCCTTGTCGTCGATGCGCCGGCGCAGGAAGGCCATGTCGTCAAGCGAGTAGAGCGTCAGCGTATCGGCCGGCAGCCCGTCGCGGCCGGCGCGCCCGATCTCCTGATAATAACTCTCGACGGACGACGGCATATCGGCATGCGCGACGAAGCGCACGTCCGGCTTGTTGACGCCCATCCCGAAGGCGATGGTCGCGACGGCGATGACGCCGTCTTCACGCAGGAAACGGTCGCCGTTGCGATTGCGCGCCGCCTGATCCATACCCGCATGATAGGCCAGAGCGTCGTAACCTTGCTCCTGAAAGTAATACGCAAGGTCTTCGGTGCGCTTGCGCGACGCGCAATAGACGATGCCGCTATCGCCTTTGTGTTTTTCGAGAAAGCGCGAGAGCTGGCGTTTAGGCTGGTCCTTCAGAGCGAAATTGAGCGCGATGTTGGGCCGATCGAAACTGTGCAGGAAGAGCTGTGGCGGCGAGGAAAAAAGTCTCCTGGCGATGTCCTCGCGCGTCGCGGCGTCGGCCGTGGCGGTGAGGCCGATCGCCTGGATGTCGCCGAGCGCCGCTGCGGCGTGGCCGATCTCGCGATATTCAGGGCGAAAGTCGTGTCCCCATTCCGAAACGCAATGGGCTTCGTCGATGGCGAGGCGTCGCGCTCCGGCGCGGCGCACATCGGCGATGAGTCCGTCCATCATCAGGCGCTCGGGCGAGACATAGAGCAGCCGCAACGCGCCGTCTCGCATCGCGCGGCGGGCTTCGTCATTCTCTTCCGCGCCGTTCATCGAGTTGAGCGTCGCCGCCGCAACGCCGAGCGCCCGCATCTGCTGCACCTGATCGCGCATCAGCGCGATGAGCGGCGAGACGACGATCGTGAGCGCGCCTTCCATGATGGCGGGGAGCTGATAGCACATCGATTTGCCGCTGCCGGTCGGCATGACCGCGAGCACTGGCCCGCCATGGAGCACGGCGGCGATGATTTCCGCCTGACCGGGGCGGAAATCGTCATAGCCGAAAATTGATTTGAGCAGGACGCGCGCCTGCGGAGGAAGGAGGGCCATGCGGCGGAATAACACAGGCGAGGCCTGTGCGGCGACCGGCAACCGCTGGCGAGAAGATGCGCCGGAGCGTCAACGATCATCCGGGAAGGGGCGAGGCTTCCTCCACTTTCCCCAGCGTCACCCGCAAGAGCTGCGCGCGTCCCTGCAATGACGCAAACAGCAGCGGGTCCGCGCCCGTCATCCATATCTGCCCGCCCAGCGTTTCCAGTTCCTGAAACAAGGCTTCGCGACGGTTCACGTCGAAATGCGCCGCGACTTCATCGAGCAGAAGAATCGGCGCCTGGCCGGTCATCGCGGCGACGAGGCGGGCGTGAGCGAGCGTCAACCCCATCAGCAGCGCCTTCTGCTCGCCGGTTGAGCAGGCGCGCGCCGCCTCGTTCTTGGGGCCATGTCGCACGGCGAGGTCGCTCGCCTGCGGACCGATCAACGTGCGACCGGCGGCGGCGTCGCGGCGCCGCGAAGCGGCGAGTTCGTCGCGATACCAGTCCTCGACGGCGAGCGCCGGCTCCTCGGCGAGCCGGCGCTCCAATTCCCCTTCGATCGCCACATCCGCCCAGGGGAAGGGCGAGGCGTCGTCGCGTTCGGCGGCGATCAGCGCGGCAAGCCGCGAAACGGTCTCGCGCCGCGCGGCGGCCACGGCGACGCCGAGCGCGGCGATCTCGCGCTCCGCGGCGTCGAGCCAGCGGCGATCGGCGACGCCTTCTTCGAGCAGCCGGTTACGGTTACGCAGCGCGCGCTCCAGCCGGTTGGCGCGCGCGCCATGTTCGGCGTCGACGCCGAGCGCCAGCCGATCGAGATAGCGCCGCCTTTCGCCGGCCGGGCCGGAGAACAGCCCATCCATCGCCGGCGTCAGCCAGAGAACCCGCAGACGATCGGCGAAGGCGCGCGCCGACGTCGCCGGCGCGCGGTCGATGCGAAAAAGCCGCTCCCCTGACGGCGTCAGGCCATGGCCGAGCTGCGCCGCCGCACCATCGGCTTCGACTTCGATCGACACGGCGAAACCGCCCGCCCCATCGCGTCTCGCGCATCCGGCGAGCTCCGCGCGGCGCAGGCCGCGGCCCGGCGAAAACAGCGACAGCGCTTCCAGCAGATTGGTCTTGCCGGCGCCGTTCTCGCCGAAGAGGGCGATCATCGCAGAGTCGAAGCGGCAGTCGAGCGTCGGATAGGAGCGGAAATCGCCGAGCGTCAGCCGGCGCACGCGCGGCGCAGGCGCGGTCATTGCGGTCGGGAAACGCGGCGGCCCGGCGAGAGAATGGCGTAGCTGTGGGGTCCGGTGAAGGCGGTCATGATCGCTTCGATCAAGGGTTCGTCCGCGCCTTCGACGGTCGACCAATCGACCGTGAAACTGGCGCCCGTTCCGCCGCGAATATCGTCTTGCGCGATCAGCACCTGCAACGAGGCGTAAGGCTTCAAATAGACGGGATCATTGACGTAGCTGTCGATCAGCTGACCCGCGCCGTTGCGGTATTCGATCTTTTCGATGGCGAGAACATTGGTCCACGAGGCGTTGTGAATCGACAGCGCGCCGGAGAAGTTCAGCCGCGTCACGCCGCCTTGCCCGAGAAGGGTCGAATGCAGCGGAATGAAGGCGCGTCCGTGAACGGCGAGCTTCTCCGGCGGGGCGGAAGTCGTGGCGTCGGGGCTGACGACGACAGGCGTAGCGGCGGTCTGCGGCGCCCGAGCCGCGCACTCCGTTGCGAAAACGCTCCACGCCAGAGCGAGCGCAAGAATCGGCGCGGCAGGGCTAAGCGGCATTGCGCGCATCATTTCCTTTCGATTCGACATATGCGGCGACGGCGCACACTACCATCGCTCGGCGAAAGGTCTAATCGAATGTCTTTGGCCCCTCTCGGCCGAATGACGGCGCGAACGTGACGACGAGTCGCATGGCGGGAGCCTCACCAGTTCGGCGATCCGAAGGAGGCGTGAAGCAGCGCTTCAACCGGGAGACCCGCGGCGCAGCGTTTCGCGAGAATGCATTGCAGGCGGATAGGTTGGGGAGCGACAATCGATCGCGCAACCGAAGCCGTTTGGCCTTGGGCATAAAATCTGTATTCTCCCGCCTGCGGCGATCGGAGTTATTTCAGTGGCGGGCGTGGGTCATGCGCGAAGCCTCGAGGCCAAGCGCATCTTGCTGATCGTCGGCGGGGGGATCGCCGCATACAAGTCGCTCGAACTCGTGCGTCGCCTGCGCGAGCGCGGCGCCTGCGTGCGGGTGGTCATGACCGCGGCGGCCAAGGAATTCGTGACGCCGCTGGCCTTCGTCAGCCTCGCCAATGAAAAAGTCTATGACGATCTCTTCTCGGCCACCGACGAGCAGGAGATGGGTCATATCGAACTGTCGCGGGAGGCGGATCTCATCGTCGTCGCCCCGGCGACGGCGCATCTCCTGGCGCGCGCGGCGCGCGGCCTGTGCGACGATCTTGCGACCACCCTGCTGCTGGCGACCGACAAGCGCGTTCTCTATGCGCCGGCGATGAATGTGCGCATGTGGCTTCATCCGGCGACGCAGCGCAATGTCGCGACCCTGCACGGCGACGGCGCCTGGTTCGTCGGTCCCAATATCGGCGACATGGCCTGCGGCGAATATGGGCCGGGCCGCATGAGCGAGCCGCTGGAGATCGCCGAAGCGATCGAGACGGCGCTGAAACAGGGCGCCCGACTGCCGCCGCCCGACGGACTTATGCCAAAGGGCGGCGCGCTCGAAGGGCGGCATGTCGTCGTGACCTCCGGCCCCACGCATGAACCGATCGATCCGGTCCGCTATATCGCCAACCGTTCCTCCGGACGGCAGGGCCACGCCATAGCTGCGGCGGCGGCGCGCGCCGGGGCGCGGGTGACGCTGATTTCGGGGCCCGTCGCGATCTTTGACCCTCCTGGCTGCGAGGTCGTACATATAGAGAGTGCGCGCGACATGATGACCGCTGTGGAAGCGGCGCTTCCGGCGGACATATTCATCGCCGCGGCCGCCGTGGCCGACTGGCGCGCGGCGCCGGCGGCGGAAAAGATCAAGAAAGACCAGGGCGGCGCGCCCGCTCTGTCGCTTATTGAAAATCCGGACATTCTCGCGAGCGTCTCGCAGGGACCGAAGCGTCCGCGCCTCGTCGTCGGCTTCGCCGCGGAAACGAACGATCTCATTCGACATGCGCAGGAGAAACTCGCCCGCAAAGGATGCGATCTCATCGTCGCCAATGACGTGAGCGAGGGGGCGGGCGTTTTCGGCGGGACGACCAATGAGGCTCATCTCGTCTCTCGCGCCGGCGTCGAGGATTGGCCGCGCCTGCGCAAGGAGGATGTCGCGGCGCGGCTCATCGCGCGGCTGGCGGAGATGATCGGCGAGAAGAGGGCGCCATGAAGGTTGCGATCCGCCGACTGCCCAACGCCGACGGCCTGCCATCGCCGGCCTATGCAAGCGAAGGAGCCGCGGGCATTGATCTCCACGCTGCGTTGGCCCCGGGCCAAAAGCTGGTGCTGGAGCCGGGCGCCCGCGATCTCATCCCGACAGGTCTTTCGATCGCGTTGCCTTCAGGTTATGAAGGACAGGTTCGGCCGCGCTCGGGTCTCGCTGCGGAGCACGGCGTCACCGTGCTCAACGCTCCCGGCGCCGTCGACAGCGATTATCGCGGCGAGATCAAGGTGATCTTGATCAATCTCGGGGCGCAGGCCTTTGAGATCGTCCGCGGGCTGCGCATCGCTCAGCTGGTTATCGCGCCGGCGCCGCATGTCACGCTTGTCGAGGTTGACGATCTCGACGCGACGGCGCGCGGCGTCGGCGGTTTCGGGTCGACGGGACTTGGTGGAGAGGGCGGGCAATGAAGCTCCTGTCGCGCTCCGCCCGTTTCGCGCTGATGGCGACTCTCGACGTCGCGCTTCACGCGCGCGGCCGGCCGGTGTCGTCGAAACAGCTCGCCGCGCGTCATGGTCTGCCGCCGCGGCGGTTGGAGACAATCCTGCAGGCATTGGTTCGGGCGGGGATTCTCAAGAGCGTCAGAGGACCCGCGGGCGGATATGGGCTGGCGCGCGAGCGTCGGCGGCTCTCGGTCGGCGAGATCGTCCGCGTCGCTCTGGTCGTCGAGGAGGAGGCGCCCGATATTGCGCCGCCGCTGCTCTCGGCGGTGTTGGAGCCGGTCATCGCCGAGGCCGAAGAGAGCGCGCTTCGCCGACTGGACGACGTGACGCTCGACGATCTGCACGCCCGCGCGCTCGCGCGCGGATTTGGAGAAAGGCCGGACGCGAGCGGCGATTTTGAGATATGAAGCGCGCGATCCGGCGCGGCGCTGGAGCGGCAGGAGGCGCGCATGACTTTTGAGACGATCGAAGCCGAGACGCAGGGCCGAGTCGGCTTGATCCGACTCAATCGACCTCAAGCGCTCAATGCGCTCAATGCGCGGCTCATCGCGGAACTCGACGACGCTCTTGCGGCGTTTGAAGCGAATGACGGCGTCGGCTGCATCGTTCTGACCGGCTCGGAAAAGGCTTTTGCCGCCGGCGCGGACATCAAGGAAATGCGCGACAAGGGCTTCGTTGACGCCTTTCTCGACGATTTCATCGGCCGGTGGGATGTCGTGGCGCGAACGCGCAAGCCGATCATCGCCGCGGTCGCCGGATTCGCGCTGGGCGGCGGCTGCGAAATCGCGATGATGTGCGATTTCATTCTCGCCGCCGATACGGCGGTTTTCGGCCAGCCGGAGATCAAGCTGGGCGTCATTCCCGGCGCCGGCGGCACGCAGCGGCTGACCCGCGCCGTGGGGAAGGCAAAGGCGATGGACCTCATTCTGACTGGCCGGATGATGAGCGCGGAGGAGGCTGAGCGCGCCGGCCTCGTCGCGCGGATCGTGCCGGCCGCCGATCTTCTCGCCGAGGCGATGAAGACCGCTGCGACCATCGCGTCGATGTCGCTACCCGCGGTCCTTATCGCCAAGGACGCGGTCAATCGGGCTTTCGAATCGACGCTCGCCGAGGGAATTCGCTACGAGCGGGGCCTCTTCTATTCCCTGTTCGCGACGAGTGATCAAAAGGAAGGCATGAGCGCCTTCGTGGAGAAGCGGAAGCCGGCTTTCACGAACCGCTAGGCGGCCATTGACGACGGATCGCGTCGCGCCTATAAACCCGCCACTTGGCCGCGATTTCGCGGCCCTTTGGTTTTTAGGCGGCTCGACGCCGTCTCTTTCAAGGACACGCAAAGCATGGCCAATACGAGTTCGGCCAAAAAAGCCGTTCGCAAGATCGCGCGCCGCACCTCGGTCAACCGGACGCGTCGCAGCCGCATGCGCACCTTTGTGCGCAAGGTCGAGGAGGCGATCGCTGCGGGCGATCCGGCGGTGGCGGCCGACGCGCTGCAGAATGCGGTGCCGATCGTGATGCGCGCCGCTCAGCGGGGCGTCATTCACAAGAATACCGCCTCGCGGAAGGTTTCCCGGCTGACCGCGCGGGTGAAGGCGCTGACCGCAAAGGCGTGACGCGTTTCGCCGCGTCATGTGACGGACAGGCTTCGAGCCCGGCGATCGCCGGGCTTTTTTTGTCCCGACCGGAGTCTGCCAAAATCGTCGCATGAAGCGCAGATGACACATTCAAAAAAAATATTTTCGCCCATAAACTGTGATCATTCAAAATTCTCGCGATTCAATCTCTTGCAATCAAGTTGTCACGAACGGGAAAAACGTGGCCACTTGACACTAATTTTGGCGCTTGTTTGCGGAGGCGCCGGCGCCTGTCGCGCGCGGCTAACATGCATTCTTCAAGCGGAATTTTAAAGGCGGCGAATCATCGGCTTATGGCCAAATGCGACAAAAAGTTCATAGACCCGCGCCGGAAAAGTGCAGTCAATATGACAGATGTTGTCACATGCGTCGTTGCGCGTGATCGCGCTGGCGTGTAGCTTTCAAGGGTCGAACGAAAGGCGGTCGGCGTCGGTTTTTCAGCGGCGCGCAGAATTGAGGGAAACGATCTGCGTTTCCCGGCGCGGATGGGCCGCAGAGCGAGACGCATCCGCCTTCCAGCCGTTCGGTTGAATTCAAAGTGATCAGTTCGCACGGGCGTAGCATAGAGTCCGTTACCTGCGACGCGCTATTAATCCGGGATTCTTCAATCCCGGAGTAGGGAGACTTTGTCATGGCGAAGGGGCGGTTGGCCGAGACAATCCAGGGAGTGCGCAGCGTCAACGATCGTTTCATTGTTCGATCGTTCGCGGCGCATTGTTCATGTTTTACGGGTGAGGCCAACGTCGGCAGATGCGCTGGGCTCGCGATAGGGCCGCCTTCGCAATTTCTGATTTAGCGCCGTTCGCGGCGGCGAATACTCGATCAAACTAGGTTCCTTCGATCAGCGCCCGCGGCGAGCTTTCGCCGGGGTTTCCCCTTTTTTGGCGCTTGTTTCGGAAAAAGGTCTGATATGTCCGATCACACAGAACAATTGGCAAGCGGCGAAGTATCCGCTGAGGATCGCTCGAAGTGGGACCGAGTTCGACATAGGTTGAAAACCGATCTCGGCGACGCGGTTTACAATTCCTGGTTCACGCGATTGGAGCTTGAACGCATTGATGGCGGCGCGGTGCATCTGACGGTGCCCACCAAATTTCTCAAGAGTTGGGTGCAGTCGCACTACGCGCCGCGGATAAAGGCGCGAGTGGCGAGCGAATTCTCAAAAGTGGAACGCGTGGTCATCGACGTGCGCTCGCCCATGCGTAAACCTCGCTTGCGCGAGGACGGCCAGGATCATGGCGCGCCCAATGCGCCGCACTTCGTCGCGCGCGCGGCCGCGTCATTCGCGCCAGCTCTCGAAGCGGCGAGCGAAGCCAATGGGAGGCGCGCGGTCCGCTCGGCTGCGGCGCGTCACGAGTCCGACGCATTCGTCGGCTCGCCGCTCGATCGCCGGCTGTGCTTCTCGACCTTTCTCGTCGGACCCTCAAACCAGCTCGCCTATGCGGCCGCCTGCCGCGTCGCGGCGGCGCGGGCCGGGGACCTTCCCATGTTCAACCCGCTCTATGCCCATGCGGCAGTCGGGCTCGGCAAGACGCATCTCCTGCAAGCGCTGGCGCATGCGTCGAATGACAATCGCCGCCATACCATCTATCTGACGGCGGAACGCTTCATGAGCGGCTTCGTTTCTTCGCTGACCGCCCAGACCTCGTTGGCGTTCAAGGAGAAGCTGCGCGGCATCGACATGCTGATCATCGATGACGTGCAGTTCTTGCAGGGGAAGTCGATCCAACAGGAGTTCTGCCACACGCTGAATGCGTTGATTGACGCCGGCCGTCAGGTCGTGGTCGCCGCCGACCGGCCGCCGTCGGAGCTCGACACGCTCGACGAACGCGTGTTGTCGCGGTTCAACGGCGGCCTATGCGTCGACATCGGACCGCTCGACGAGGCCTTGCGCGCCAAGATTCTCACCGCGCGCATCGCCGCCGCCAAGGAGTCGCAACCCAATTTCAATGTGCCGGCTGAAGTCATTTCCTGTGTCGCGCGCATGATCGTGTCCAACGGACGTGATTTAGAGGGCGCGGTCAATCGGCTGCTGGCTCACGCCACGCTGACCGGAGCGCCGCTGACTGTCGAAACCGCGGAAACAGCCATTCGCGATCTCGTGCGCGCGCAGGACCCAAAGCGCGTCAAGATCGACGATATCCAGAAGCTCGTGGCGAGCCATTACAATATTTCGCGCGCCGACATTCTATCGTCCCGGCGCACCGCCAACGTCGTGCGGCCGCGGCAGATCGCCATGTATTTGTCGAAAGTGCTGACTCTGCGCTCATTGCCTGAGATTGGCCGTCGATTTGGCGGCCGCGATCACACGACCGTGCTCCATGCGGTGCGCAAGATTGAAGAACTCGCCGCCAAGGACAAGGGGCTCGCCGAGGTCATCGAACTCCTCAAGCGGATATTGAGCGAGCAGTAAACCGCGGGGCGCGCATCGGCGCGCCGGAATCGTCTCACCGTCCGGTCTTCACCGTCGTCCATAGTCGGGTGATCATTTTCTGACCCGCCTGATCGGGCGCAGTGACCGTAAACAGACGCCGCATCGTGGGATCGCTGGGGTAGACCGAGGGATCGTTCGCCACCGCCTTGTCGATTAGCGGACGCGACGGCGCGACGCCATTGGCGAAATTGGTGGCGACGGAATTGCGCGCCGCAATGTCGGGACGAAGCAGATAGTCGATGAAGAGATAGGCTTCGTCGAGATGCCGCGCATCCTTCGGAATCGCCAGATTGTCGAGCGAGAGGAGCGAACCCTCGTTCGGTATCACATAGGCGATGTCGACGTCGGTTCCGGCCTCGCGGGCGCGATTGCGCGCCTGCAGACTGTCGCCTGACCAGCCAATCGCGAGGCAGACGTCGCCGTTCGCCAATGCGTTGATATATTCGGAGGAGTGAAATTTCTTCACATAGCGGCGCAGGCTCGTCAGAAGTTCGGCGGCGCGCTTGAGATCCTTGGGGTTCTTCGAATTGGGATCGAGCTTCAAATAATTGAGCGCGATCGCGAACATGTCTTCAGGGCTGTCCAGCATATAGACGCCACAGTCGGCGAGCTTCTTCAAAGACTCCGGCCGCAGAACCTGGTCCCAGCTCGTTATCGGCTTGCCGAGCCGCTGCTTGATCTTGGCGACGTCGTAGGCGACGCCCGTCGTGTACCACATGTAGTTGACGGCATGGCGGTTGCCCGGATCGAAACGCGCCAGCCGATTGTCGATCTCAGGCCATATGTTGCGCGCGTTGACGAGCTTGCTCCGGTCGATCGGCTGCAGCACGCCCGCTGCGATTTCCCGCTGCAGGAACGTCGCCGAGGGCACGACGACGTCGTAGCCGGTGTCGCCGGCCAGAAGCCGCGCCTCGAGCATCTCGTTCGAATCATAGGTGTCATAAACGACCTTGACGCCCGTCTCCCGGGTAAAGTCTTCGAGCACGCTCGGATCGACGTAATCGCTCCAATTGAAAACATTGACGACACGCTCGCCGCCCAGGGCGGTCGGGGTTGTGGCGAGAAGCGCGAGGAAGCATGCGAGGAGAAGCCGTTTCATGCGACAAGCCGTGTGGTTGATCGATCGAGCGAACCTATCATGGTTGCGCGCGCTTTGGCGACGCGCCAATCTGGGCTGAGGACAGGCCCGCTGGGATCAACATGACGGCTTTTTCCGCGGAACGCGCGACGGCGCTCGAAACTCGTCCCGACGCTACGAAACGCGTGGCGCGCGGCGCAAGGCGCTATCTTCAGGCCTGCGGCTTCTCGGTGGTTTGCGAAGCGCCCTTGCCGAACGGGCGGCGCGCCGATCTCGTCGCGCTGGCGCCCGACGGCGGCCTGCGAATCATCGAGGTCAAGTCGAGTTACGCCGATTTTCGCGCCGATCTCAAATGGCCGCAGTATCGCGGCTTTTGTGACAGATTCTATTTCGCGATCCCCGCATCGCTCGATCCAGAATCATTTCCGCAGGACGCCGGGCTGATCATTGCCGACGCGCATGGGGCGCTGCTCGCGCGTGAGGCCCCGGCTTTGCCGCTCGCGCCGGCGCGGCGACGCGCGATGCTGTTACGCTTCGCGGCGGTGGCGGCGAACCGCTACTGCATGCTGGCCTTCGGCGACCGGCTAGCGGACTGAATCCCGGGTTACCGGGGCGCCCGTTTGGCGAGAATCCGTTGCAGGGTGCGGCGATGCATATTGAGCCGCCGCGCGGTCTCCGAAACATTGCGGTCGCAGGACTCGAACACGCGCTGAATATGCTCCCAGCGGACTCGGTCGGCCGACATGGGATTTTCCTGCGCGTCGGGCTTCTCGATCTGGGTCGCCATCAGCGCGTGATAGATTTCGTCGGCGTCGGCGGGCTTCGCCAAATAATCGAAAGCGCCGAGCTTAACTGCGGTGACAGCGGTGGCGATGTTGCCGTAGCCAGTGAGAATGATGCCGCGCGCGTCGGGTCGCGAGGCCTTGAGCTTCGATATGACGTCGAGGCCGTTGCCGTCGTTGAGCCGCATGTCGATGATGGCGAAAGCCGGCGGGCTCGACTCAAGCGCTGCGAGACCTTCGGCGACTGTTTCGCAGGGCGTCACGACGAATCCCCGCGCCTCCATCGCGCGGGTCAGCCTGCCGAGAAACGGCTTGTCGTCATCCAGAATGAGCAATGAACGATCCTGCGGCAGAGCTGCAATTTGCTCAGCCTCTGAAACGCCTTCCCGATCCGACTTAAATTCTTCGGCCGACATCGCGCGCATCCACCCCTGATTTTGGTCAAATCTAGCTTATTGGCGGCGTTGCGTCGATCTATTTGTCCTTTTCGGCGAGCTTCGTCCGGGCGGCGGCGGGTTCGAGCGCCTCTCGCGGCCAAGTGATCTTGACGACGGCTCCGGTTCTTGGCGGCGAAACATTCGTTGTTTCGACGATCGCGCCCGAGCGCTCCAGGAGCGTCTTGGCGATGAAGAGACCGAGCCCCAGCCCAGAGTCGGGATCGTTTTTCGTGCGCCGTTCCGTCGGCCTGCCTCTGAGATAAGGGTCGCCGAGCCGGTCCAGAATGTCGGGAGAAAAGCCGGGTCCGTCGTCCTGGATCGATATCGTGACATAGCTTGGACTCCACCAAGCGTCGATTTTTACCCGCGAATTGGCGAAGTCCATGGCGTTTTCGACAAGGTTGCCAAGACCGTAAAGAATGGCTGGATTGCGCGCGAGCACTGGCGCGTCAGTCGGTCCGTTTTTCGAAATCTCGACCTCGACGCCGCTCTCGCTCTGCGGCTCGACGACTTCCTGGATCAGCGTGTCGATCGAGAGCAGATTCATGACGCTGCTCTGATCCGTCGCGCCAAGCGAGGCGAGCTTACCCAGGATTTCCCGGCAACGCGCCGCCTCCTGCGCGAGCAGCGCAAGATCGTCACGCAGCGCCGGCCCGTTCTCCGGCGCCGACTTCAGCAATTCTTTGGTGATCAGCGTGATCGTCGCGAGCGGCGTGCCGAGTTCATGCGCCGCCGCGGCGGCGAGGCCGTCGAGCTGCGAGAGATGCTGCTCGCGCTCGAGCACCAGCTCCGTCGCAGCGAGCGCATCCGCCAACAGTCGCGCCTCGTCGGACACCCGAGCGGCGTAAATGCCGATGAACACCGCGCTGAGCGCCAGAGCCGCCCAAATTCCGGTGCGGTAGAGGAGCGGAAAGACCAGCTTTTCGTTGGGATACCAGGGCAGCGGGTAATATTCGACGGCAAGCACCGTGGCGACCGCGATCATGACGATGCCGAGCAGCAGCGTCAGATTGCTCGGGAGCGACACCGACGAGATGATCACCGGCGTCAGGAACAGCATCGCGAAACTGTTCGTCAGCCCTCCGGTGAGATAGAGCAGAAATCCGAGCTGGATGATGTCGTAGCCGAGAAGCACGGCGGCCTCGACGTCGCCGAGGCGGAAACTGCGCGGCGTGCCATAGCGCATGCCGACGTTGAGAGTCGCGGACGCAGCAATGAAGACGAAGCAGAGGCCGACGGGAAAATCAAATCCGAGGATGAAATAGACGCCGAGACAGGCCGCCGTCTGGCCGGTGATCGCCACCCAGCGCAGCACGAGCAGCGTCTCCATGCGCAGGCGCCGGGCGTCATATTCATATTCGAGAGTCGCCATTTCGGTCATTCCTAGCGAAGCATTCTATCGCCTATCACAATCCGACGCCGCGCGATGCGCGCCAGATGCGCCATTGTCGGCGCAGCGGCGAGGGGTCGCGGGCCGGGCGTTCGGAAGCGTAATCATCGCTTCGCGCCAGCCGCTCCAAATAGAGGGGAGTTGTCGCCGCCGGAAGCAGGGCGGCGTGAGCGGGGCCGAGATCAAGGGCCAGACGGCGCGCTTCGTCGTAGCGAGACTGCGCCAGCCGACATAACTCCTTTACCATGGGGCGAAGCTGTTCGCGCTCGCTCGCCTTGTCGCCGTCGCTCGCGAACGCGTCGTCCGGCAGAAATTTCCTCTGACCGGAATATTGGGCGATCGCGCGCGCAATTCGCGTCAGGCCGAGCGCGACGCCCGCCTCGTCGAAAGCGCGCGCCGACGGCGCCTTAAGATCTGCGCCGAGAAGCTGAGCGGCCCAGCGGATCGGGGCCGAAGCCGTGGCGCGGCAATAGTCTTCTAGCGCCGACCAGCTCGGCATCCGATCGTCATAGAGATCAAAGACATGCGCTTCCGCTAGTGCGATCAATTCATCACGGGGCAGGGCGAAGCGCTCGATCGTGTCGATGAGCGCGTCGGCGATGGGATTGGCGCGCGCGCCTTCGCCGGGCGCGGCGGCAGCCTCCAGCGCGTCGATCCACCATTGCAGCCGCATCTCGCCCAGCAGCGGTTGCGTGACCTTGCCGCTCACGTCGGCGGCTTCCTGGGCGAAGGCGTAGAGCGCGTGAATATGTTTGCGCGCCTCTCGCGGCGCGAAGAGACAGGCGAGCCACAGGTCGCGGTCGTGCGTCCGCAGCAGCTCTTCGCACTGCGCGTAATGCTCTTCTATGGCGGCTGTCATGTCACACGGCGATCAGTAGCGCGCCGACGCGGCGATCCTCGTCGACGAGGATATTGTATGTGCGCACCGCGGCGCCGGTCGCCATCGCCTCGCAGCCGATGCCCGCCTCGCGCAGCCGGGCGCGCACGCCCGCGGCGAGCGGCAGCAGTTCCTGTCCGGTTCCGACGACGAAGACGTCGAGGCCACCGCTTTCAGATAGCGCGCGGTCGATCATCGCTTCATCGATTTCAGCGGCGCTCGACAGCGGCACGGCGCGCACGCCGGAGGGTAGGGCGAGAATGGAGCCCTTGTGGGACATATCGGCGAAACGAAAGCCGCCGCGGCCATAGTCGTCGATCCTGTGGCGGCCTGCGACATAGCCGCCGTCACGAACGGTCAAGCCGGCCTCGTCTTCGCCCGCTTTCCGGCCGGCTTCCGCGCGGGCTTGGGCGTCTTTTCGGCGGCTTCGGGCGGCGCCGTCGGCGCGGCGACGGGCGTCTCGGCGTCGTCGTCATCCGCCGATACGGCGGTTTCGGTCTTGCGCTCGGTCTCGCGCTTCTGCGACGCAGCCTTATCGGCGTCTTCATTGCGCAGGCCGAGATAGATCAGCATCGGCGAACAGATGAAGATCGAGGAATAGGTGGCGACGAAAATGCCCCAGATCATCGCGATCGAAAAGGAGCGGATCACCTGGCCGCCGAATGCGACGAGCGCGAAGAGGGCGAGCATCACCGTCGTCGCGGTCATGATCGTGCGCGGCAAGACGGCGTTGATCGACATGTCGACCATCTGCGCCGTCGCCATTTTCTTGTATTTCCGCATATTCTCGCGAATGCGGTCGAGCACCACCACCGTCTCGTTCAAGGAATAGCCGACGATGGTCAAAATCGCGGCGATCGAGGTGGTGTTGAATTCGAGCTGGGTGATCGAGAAGAAGCCGACGGTGAGCAGCAGATCGTGCATCGTCGCGATCACCGCGCCGATCGCGAATTGCCATTCGAAGCGAAACCACAGATAGCTCAGCACCGCGATGATCGAGAGCACGACGCCGAGCGTTCCCGACTGCACCAATTCATTCGAAACGCGCGGGCCGACGACTTCGACGCGACGCAGATCGTAATAGGCGCTGACAGCGTCGCGCACCCGTTCGACCGCCGCCTGCTGGGCGACGTCGCCGCCCGGCTGCAGGCCGAAGCGCAAGGTCGCGTCGGCCGGATTGCCGAACGCCTGCACCTCGATGTCGCCGAGATGGAGGCTTTCGCCCATCGTGCGCAGCGTGCCGACTTCCGCGGCGCCCGACTTCGCCCGCAATTCGATCACCGTGCCGCCGGCGAAGTCGATGCCGAAATTCATGCCCTTGAAGACGAAGAGGGCGACGGCGATCAGCGACAGCAGCGCCGAGAAGGGATAGCTCACGCGGCGGAACCGCATGAACGGGAATTTGGTGTTCTCCGGGGCGAGGCGCAGAAGTTTCATAAAGGTCGCCCCTTCAGATCGGCAGTTTCGTCGGCCGCGCGTAATGATACCAGACGGCGATCATCATGCGCGTCATGGTCACCGCGGTGACGATGGTCGTCAGAATGCCGAGCGCCAGCGAAACGGCGAAGCCGCGCACCGGTCCCGAACCAAGAAAATACAGGATCGCCGCCGCGACGAACATGGTGACGTTCGAGTCGACGATGGTCGCGAAGGCGCGGGTGAAGCCTGCGTCGAGCGAGGCGAGGATCGAGCGCCCGGCGTGATTTTCCTCGCGGATGCGTTCGTAGATCAGCACGTTCGAATCGACCGCCATGCCGATCGTCAGCACGATGCCGGCGATGCCCGGAAGCGTCAGCGTCGCCCCGAGCAGCACGAGGCCGGCGAAAATGAAGGCGATATGCACGAACAGCGCGAGATTGGCGAAGACGCCGAAGACGCCGTAGGTGACGAGCATATAGATCACGACGAGGCCGGCGCCGACGTAAGCGGCGCGCTTTCCGGCGTCGATCGAATCCTGGCCGAGGCCGGGGCCGACGGTGCGCTCCTCGACGATATTGAGCTTGGCCGGCAACGCGCCGGCGCGCAGCAGGATCGCGAGATTATTCGCCTGTTCGACAGTGAAGCGTCCCGAAATCTGGCCCGAGCCGCCGGTGATGGGGGTCAGGATTCGCGGCGCGGAAATCACCTTATTGTCGAGCACGATCGCAAAGAGCCGTCCGACGTTCTTGGAGGTGACTTCGCCGAAGGACTGGGCGCCGCGAATATTGAAGCGGAAATTGACGACCGGCTCGCCGCTTCTTTGCTGGTCGAAGCCGGGTTGTGCGTCGGTGAGGTCCTCTCCCTTGACCATCACCTGCTTTTCAACCGCGATCTTGCCTTCCTGCTCGACCTGATCGAGTTCCTCGGTTTCCGACGGATTCTGGCCCGGTTCGGCGACGAGGCGGAACTCGAGTTTGGCGGTCTTGCCGAGAATTTCCTTGAGCGTTTCCGGGTCCTGGAGGCCCGGCACCTGCACCAGCACGCGGTCGTCGCCCTGCCGCTGGATGCTGGGTTCGCGCGTGCCGAGCGCATCGACGCGCCGACGAATGACTTCGATCGACTGCTCGACCGCCTTGCGCGATTTATCCGTAATCCCGGCGTCGGTAATGGTCACCCGGATGACGCCGTCAGGCGACGTCTCGATGTCGAGCGGCGACGGGCCGCCCATCAGAGCGCTGCTGAAGCCGTTGCGCAGCTGGCGCAGCTTGGGAAGAATTTTCTCGCGGTCGGCTTCGTCCGCCACGCGCACCTGGACGCCGCGCGTGGTCGTCCCGATGCCGCCGGTGATCGCCACCTTCTCCTCTCGGAGAATGCGCCGGACGTCGTCGCGCAGATTCTTGATCTGCGTGGCGATGAGGTCCGCCTGATCGACTTCCAGCATCACATGCGAGCCGCCCTGCAAATCGAGGCCGAGCACGATGGTCGGCGGAACAAGCCAGGAGGGCAGCCGCGATTTCAGCTCTTCATAGTGGGACGCCGACAACATGCTCGGCGCGACGATGAGCACCGCGGCGAGTGTCATCGCGACAATGGCGAAAAATTTCCAGGTCGAGAATCGCAGCATCGTCCTGCTATCGGCTAGACCACGCTGCATTTGGGCGGAATCGCCCAAATGCAGACAACGTGATCGATTCCAAAAGTTTAGAGTGCGCTTTGCGCGAAAAACCGGTTCCCACTTTTTCGTAACGCGCTCTAGGGGATCGAAAGGACGGCGTCAGCTCTGCGAGCCGGATTTGGCGTCGCCGGCCCGGTTTTCGCCGGCCTTTGCGTCGGTCGTCTTGGCCGACTTCCCGCCGCCTCTGGCAGGACCGACTGTCTTGGCCGGCGGCGGCTCGTCCTTCACCGGTTCGCCCTTGGCGCGCACTTCGGCGATGGCGGTGCGCAGCATGCGCACCCGCACATTGGGCGCGAGCTCGACCTCCACCTCAGTATCGTCGATCGCTTTGGTCACCTTGGCGACGAACCCGCTCGTGGTGACGAGCGTGTCGCCGCGACGCACGTTGCGCAGCTGCGCCAGCGCGTCCTTCTCGCGGCGAGAGCGCGGTCGGATGACGAGTATATACACGATGCCCATCACCACGAAGATGGGAATGAGCTGGCCGAGCATCTCGGGCATGGTCGGCGGCTGCGCCGCTTCGGGCTTGGATTCGGTCAGCTGGCCCGTTTGCGTCGAGGCGGGCGGATGCGGCGGGCCCGGCGGCGTCGGCGCGGCGGGGGCGGTCGGTTCGGCCGGCGGCGAGGCAGGCGTTTCGGCGGCGGGCGGTGACGGCTGGGCTTGCGCCAAGGCGTCCGGGATCAGCTTCATCGCGAAATCTCTTTAAAGGCTCGAAGCCCGGCGCGGAATTTCATTTCCAGAGCGCCGGAACGGGCGCGGACTATAGCCGCTCACTTCACGAAAGCAATGGCGTCCCGCTGACATCGGGCGATGCGACGCGCGGGGCGCGAACTGTCCGATGTGCGACCCCGCACGGCCCTTCGCCGCCCAACAGCTTAGTCAATCTCCGGCGCCTTACGGCGTCTGTGTTTTGGGAGATAAGTCATGTTGAAGAAAGTTGCATGCGCCGCGCTGCTGACGGGAGCGCTCTTCGCCTCTTCGCCTGCCGCCGCGGGCGGCTGGCATGGCGGCTGGCATGGCGGCTGGCATGGCGGCTGGCATGGCGGCCACGGCTGGCACGGGGGCCACGGCTGGCATGGCGGCTGGCATGGCGGCTGGCATGGAGGCTGGCATGGCGGCGGCCACTGCTGGCGCTGGTGGTACGGCCGATGGCACTGGGTCTGCTGATCGCCCAAGCGACCCTTTATTCTTTCTAGGTCTCTCTGGCGCTCATTGCCGGAGAGACCTCTTTCTTGCGCAATCGAGACGATTTCGTCGAGCATTCATGCTTGGAGCTGACGCGCGAGCCCGCGCAGAAACTCCATACAGGCGGCGAGTTCGGCGATGTCGATATATTCGTCGGGCTGGTGCGCCTGGTCGATGCGGCCGGGACCGCAGACGACCGCCGCGATCCCGGCCCGTTGAAACTGGCCTGCTTCCGTGGCGTAGGGCACGGCGATCGTCGCATTGCGCTTGGCGAGCCGTAGCGCCAGGGTCTCGGCTTCGGAACCGGGCCGAGGCGAAAGGCCCGGAACCTCGTTTTCCATCGTCGTCTCAATCCCGGCGTCGGGGAAGCCGGCAAAGACGGAGCGCCGCAGATCGTCGCAATAGGCCTCCTGCCGATCCCGGACGAAGCTTGCCGGCGCGCCGGGCAGTCCTCGGACCTCCCACAGAAATTCACAATCCTTGGCGACGATGTTGCGCGCCGTTCCGCCATGAATGACGCCGACGTGAATGGTCGAGAAGGGCGGATCGAAGCGCCCGCTCGGGTCGCCGTCCGCACGCAACGCCTCGCCGATACGATCGAGTTCGCAGACGAGTTTACAGGCGACGTGGACGGCGCTGACGCCGCGATTGAGATTGGCCGAATGGATTTCGAAGCCGCGCACCCGCGTCACGAAGGTGGTCACGCTCTTATGCGCGTCGGCGACCTCCATCGACGTCGGCTCGCCGACGATCACCGCTGACGGGCGGGGCAGGTCGGCGCCGAAGCGGGCGATCACGTCGAGCGGTCCGAGGCAGGTGGTCTCCTCGTCATAGCTCAGGAGAATATGGACCGGCCAGGACAGCCGCGCCGCCTTGAATTCGGGGATCATCGCGAGGCAGGCGGCGTCGAAGCCCTTCATGTCCACGGCGCCGCGTCCATAAAGGCGAGTGGCGACCCGACGCAGCGTGAAGGGATCGGCGCTCCAGGCCTGTCCCGCGACCGGCACGACGTCGGTGTGGCCGGAAAGCAGCACGCCGCCATCGACCTCGGGGCCGATGGTGACGAAAAGCGCGGCCTTGTCGCCGGCCGCGTTCGGCGCGCGCACGAAGCGCACGTCCTGGTCGCGCAGATAGGATTCGACGAAATCGATCAGAGCCAGATTGGATTTGGAGCTGACCGTGTCGAATGCGACCAATCTGGAGAGCAGCTCGATCGCGTCCTCAAGGCGGTCCATCTCGCCTGCCTAGTTCAGGGTCGGGCGCGACAGCGGACTGTCGAGCGAAAAGGCGGGGACTTCGACGTCGAAGGTTTCGCCGGCGTCGGTGACCATGCGATAGCTGCCCTGCATCATGCCGGAAGGCGTGGTGAGCGGGCAGCCGGAGGCATAGCGAAACGTCTCGCCGGGCTCGAGCACCGGCTGTTCGCCGACCACGCCCGGTCCGCGCACCTCCTCGCGGCGGCCGTTGGCGTCGATGATGATCCAGTGACGCGACAGGAGCTGCACGCGAACGCGCCCGAGATTGGCGATTTCGATCGTATATGACCAGACGTAGCGGTCCTGGTCGGGGTCCGAGCGATCCGGCAGAAAGTCGGGAAGCGCCGTTATCTGTATGTCTCTGGTGATGGCGATATACATGGGCGCAAGATTAGAGCGCGCGCCAAAAAAGGGGAATGCCTTTGATTAGGCAGTGCGGTCGGCGGTCGCGACACTGGCGCCGTTCCGCCTCCTGTTACGTAAATGTTACACTTGGAGCTTTTTTGGCGCGGCGCGCCCAGGGCGCCTATCCAAAAGGCAAACAATCGGGAATGTTAAACCGTCTGATTGTGCGGGAATGGAAATGCGGCTCTCGACGTTTCGCAATCTGCTGCTGGCGCTGGCCATGGTCTTCCAGACCGTCGCCGGCGGGGCCGGAATCGCGCACGCCGCTTCGATCTCTCCTGAGGAGACGCTTTCAGCGCAGTGTCATCACCTGCGCACAGGCGAGCAGCCTGCGCCCGACGACCGGCCTGGCCATCGGCACACCTGCCAGTCCTGTCTTCTGTGCGGCGAACCGCCGCCGGCCTGGGTTTCCTACGCCGACTATCATGTCGCCGCGCTCGATGAATATGCGCGGATCGACGCGCCAGTTGAGGCGGCGCGATCCCGCTTCGAGCGATTGTCGCGGGCGCACAGCGCGCGGGCGCCCCCCGTCTCGCGAGCCTGAGTCCATCAGACGCGAGCGCGCGAAGCGCCTCGGTCTGAGCCGGGTCCGCTGCGCGTAGCAGCTTCCACATCTTCACTGCGCGCTCGTTGCGCTTGCCGCAGCTCGCCTCCTCTCATGCGTCGACAGGCGTCGGCGCACAAGGAAACTCGTCATGATTCGTCACTCTCGCCTCCTCGGAGGGGTCTCTTTCGCCGCGCTCAGCCTGTTCGCCGCCTCGAACGCCGATGCGCAACAGGCGCTTCCCACCATCAACGTCGGCGGCGCGCGGGCGGCCGTGCATAGAGGCCCTGCGGGCCATTCAGCTGGCGGACCGGGGCGCGTCACCACCGCGGCTCCTACGCCGGGGACCGGGTCCGGGTCCGGGCTGGCGGATCGTTACGCGGAGCCCAAGCCAGCGCCGTTCAGCCGCACATTGCCCGCAAATATTCCTGCGGTGGTCGAGAGCAGGACGCGCAAGGAAATCCAAAAAACCACGAACATTATGACCTCGTCCGACGCATTCAGATACATGCCGTCGATTCTCATCCGCGAGCGCTTCATCGGCGACCGCAACGCTATCGTCTCGACGCGCACGACCGGCACGATTCAGAGCGCGCTGACGCTTGTCTATGCAGACAATGTGCTGCTCTCGAATCTGCTCGGCAACAGCTTTAACTTCGCGCCGCGCTGGGGCATGGTCTCGCCCGCCGAAATTTCGCGCATCGACGTGATGTACGGGCCGTTTTCAGCGCTCTATCCGGGCAATTCGATCGGCGCCGTGTTGACCATGACGACGCGCATGCCGGACGACTTCGAGGTCCATGCCATGGCGACCGCGGCGGTGCAGCCGTTCAGTCTCTATAGCACCAAAACGCTCAATCTCGGGGGCGTGGCCAATGTGCTGATCGGCGATCGGATCAACGATTTCCGCTACTGGGTCGGTTATGAGCACCTCGACAATCAGGGTCAGGCGCAAACCTTCCCGGGCAATTTTCTGACGCCCAACACAGGCGCGGCGTTCTTTGGCGGACACCAGGACTTCGACCAGCAGGGACGCCCGCGCATCATCACCAACTCCGCCGGCGCCAATTACGTGCAAACGGATCTGGCGAAAGTGAAGCTCTCCTATGACATCGCGCCGCTTGTGCGCGCCAAATATCAGGTCGGCTTCTGGGCGCTGAACAACACGACGAGCGTCGAAAGCTATATTCGCGACAGGAATGGCATGCCGATCTACAACACGCAGACCGGGCGGGTGCAGCTTGGGCCGTTTTCCGTCACGCCGGGCGGCGTCAATCCCGGCCATGGCGCCGCAAACCATTTAATGCAGGCGTTCGAGCTCAGACAAGATACGGGCGGGGTCTTCGATTTCGATTTATCGGCGACGTCCTTTAATTTTCTTCGCGATTACACCAATAATGCGCAATCGTATGGACCGCGCGTCAATAATGCGGGAACCGCCTACAATATCGATCCGCGCGGGTTGAACACCAATAATGGCGGAACTTTCTGGCGCACGGCCGACGCGCGCTTCATCTGGCGCGTGCCTCAGGATTTGCTCGGCAAGCACGAAGTGTCATTCGGCGCTCATGGCGATGTTTATTCGCTGGCCACGAAGCAGACCAGCACCGTGTCCTGGCCCAACAATTTTTATATGGGAATCCAGGCGCTGAACTTCGGCAAGACCGAAACGAAGGGCGTCTATGTTCAGGAGGTCTGGAGGCCTCTGCCGGACTGGAAATTCACCGCCGGCGCTCGTGGCGAGTGGTGGCGCGCCTATGGCGGCATGAACGGCACCGGCGGCTTTGGCAACGCGTCGAATCCGACCGGCCAGCCAATCGTCGGCATTCCGCTTAGAGCCGCGAACATCACCTATTTCCCCGAATCCGATAAGGGCGCCTTTTCGCCAAAGGCGGCGTTGGAGCACTATTTCACGCCCGAACTCTCTGTGCGTGGGTCGATCGCCCGCGCCTATCGCTTTCCGACGGTCACCGAACTCTTCCAATCTCTGGCGAGCCCAAGTTCGGTGCTCATCAACAACCCGAATCTGCAGCCTGAAATTTGCACCTGCTACGATGTGACTACCGAATACCGAACGGTCGACGCTTTCGGCGGAGCGATCGGTCTCTTTAACCCGCGAGTCAGCTTCTTTCTCGACGACCGGTGGAACGCCATCGCCAGCCAGACCGCGCTCTCGCCCTTCGGCACGCAGGTCACGCAAAACGCCAATCTGGATAAGGTGCGGTTTCGCGGCGTCGAGCTTGCGGCGCATATGAAAGACATTTTCTTTCCAGGGCTGGATTTCGAGGGAGGCTTCACGCTTACCGACGCAAAAATCCAGACCAATCTTTCGAGCCGCAATCTCGACAGCATCCTTTTTGCAGGCAATCAATTCCCGCGCGTTCCGAAATATCGATTCCGCGGCGTCGCGAGCTATAGCCCCAATCCCGACATGTCCTTCGCGCTGGGCGCGCGTTATTCGTCCCCGGCCTATGTCACTTTCGCGAACACGGACTTCAACCACAACAACTATGGCAATGTGGACAGCGAAATCCTGGTTTTCGACATGAAGGCGAGATATCGGCTCGAGCCGAATTGGTGGCTGTCCGTCGGCGTCAACAACATCGGCCGCTGGAAGGCCTACGTGAACCCGAACCCCTATCCGCAGCGCACCTTCTTCATCGCGCTCAACTATGACCTTGGCGGCTCGGATGGAGCGGGCATAACGATCGATCGGGGCGGTTCCGGAGGAACGTCTGCGGTCAGATGAACTTTCAGAGCGATCCGACAACGCGATCGTCCGGCTGAGACGCTTTGCCGCAGGGAGTCGGCCGCTCCAAGATTAACTTGTCGCGGCCCTCGCTTTTTGCTTACATTACGGCGCGCAGGTGAACGCCGCTTGCGCGCCGACTCCAGGGCTTAAGATTTAATGCGTCGCAACTGGCTGACAGTTCTGCTGTTCGCGCTCGCGCTGACCGTTCAGGCCTTCGCGCCTGCGGCGGCGCAGGTCGCGACGCGAATGGGCGCCGGCGACGCCGTCCGGGAATTTTGTTTCACCGAGGTCGGCTCAGGCGACCAAACCCAGGCGCCCGGCCAGGCAAAGGGCCACCGGGACGTCTGTCTGTTTTGTCAGAACCATTGCGACGGCGTCGCGCCGCTGGCGGCGCGGGCCCTTCATATTGGCAAGGCGCCCGTCCAATGGACAGCGCTTGATTGGACGGTGGCGGACCGCGCCCTGCCGACCCCCCCGCTAGATTATTCAAGACAGGCCCGAGCGCCTCCCGCCAACTCCTGAACCTTCGCAGGCTGACACGCCGCTTTGCGCGTCTCGCCCGGATTCCGGGCGCGCGCGGCATGGGGCGCAGCTAAAGGACAACGCCGCGTCAAGCGGCGGATCGGGAGTGAGCCCATGTTTCGCAAACGTAAGCCGAGCGGCAAGGAAAGTGTCCTCGCCGGCGCGACGCTCGAATCACTGATTGAGCGTGAACGTGCGCAGCCGGCGGATGCGCCCGGCATGGCGGCGCTCGCCGCCATCGTGCCGGCGACATGTCTGTGGCGCGGCGATGGCCAGCGCGTCATCCGTCTCATCGACCTCGAGCGCCGCGCGCGCTTCTCGCGGCCGTTGACCGACGCGACCTGAACCGATGCACCCGTCGGCGCTCAGGTTAGCTTCGCCGTCTCGCGCGGGCGTCAGGTTTGGGGCGGCGCTGCTGTTCGTGGCGGCGTCGCTCTGGGCCGTCGTCCCGCTCGCGCGCGGCGTCGCCGATTCGGGCGTCGGCGGCCGTCTGGTCGCTCAATTTTTTATCTGTTTCGCGTCGGGGTCCTCCCAACCCGACGCGCTTGCGGGGCGGCTGGGCCCCAAAGACGATCGCTCCGCCTGTATCCTCTGTCAGGCGTTATGTAGCGGTCTTGCGCCTCTTGCGGCGCGGCCCGGCCCGATCGGCGCGACGCCCGTCCCGAGCTTCAAGCTCGCGCGGACGGTGGCGGACTGCGTCGCGCCGACGCCCCGTCCCAGCCCAGCTCACCGGGCGCGCGCGCCGCCGGCGGCTTAATCTGTGTCGCGAACGGCCCGCGTCGGCGTCGATTCTCTTCTCGCGCCGCCGCCGCGGGCCGCCGCTTCGATTTTTTCGCATTCCGCAGCGAATGCATTTCGAGGGCATGCTGATGAACGAACTGATCACGGGCGTCGTGCTTGAGGCGTTTTGCGCCATACTCGCCGCTTCCTATTTCGTGGCCGAATGCGCGATGCAGGAGGCGAAAATTCCCCTTTGCAAGGAAAGGCGGGATCGCGCGCGGCCGTAGCGTCAGGCGCGCGCGGCGGCCCATAATCCACGCGCGAGATCGTCGATGAGATCGTCGGCGTCCTCAAGGCCCACCGAAAGACGCAGCAGACCTTCGCCGATGCCGAGCGCCGCGCGCGCTTCAGGCGCGAGCCGCTGATGGGTCGTCGTCGCCGGATGGGTGATGAGGCTCTTCGCGTCGCCGAGATTGTTTGAAATCTTGATGATTTCCAGTGCGTTCGCGAGCCGGAAGGCGGCGGCTTTGCCGCCCGCCATGTCGAAGCTCGTCAGCGTGCCGCCGCCCGACATCTGGCGGCGCGCCAGATCGGCCTGCGGGTGATCGGCGCGGAACGGGTAGAGGACGCGCCTTACAGTCTTTTCCCCCGCCAGGAAGTCGGCGATCCTGGCCGCGCTCGCGCTCTGTTGGGCGACGCGCAGCGGCAAGGTTTCCAGACCCTTCAACATCACCCAGGCGTTGAACGGCGACATCGCCGGCCCGGTCTGGCGCAAAAAATTATGGACGCTCTCCTCGATCAGCGCCTGCGAGGCCAAAATCACGCCGCCGAGACATCGCCCCTGGCCGTCGATATGCTTGGTCGCCGAATAGACGACGACGTCGGCGCCGAAATCGAAGGGCTTCTGCAGGAGCGGCGTCGCGAAGACATTGTCGACGACGAGCTTCGCCCCGGCCTCATGCGCAATGTCGGCGATCGCCTTGAGGTCATAGACTTCGAGGCCGGGGTTGGTCGGGCTCTCCAGAAAGAAGAGCTTCGTCTCGGGCCGCACGGCGGCCTTCCACTGTTCAAGGTCTGCGCCGTCGACGAGCGTCGAAGGGATTCCAAGACGCGGAAGCAAATCCTCGACGACATAGAGGCAGGAGCCGAACAGCGCGCGCGCCGAAACTACATGGTCGCCGGCCTTGAGCTGCGCGAGCAGACTTGCCGTCACCGCCGCCATGCCGCTCGCCGTGGCGCGGGCGGCTTCGGCGCCCTCCAGAAGGCACATGCGCTGCTCGAACATGGCGACGGTCGGGTTCGAGAAGCGCGAGTAGATGAAGCCGGGCTCGTCGCCCTTGAACCGCGCCTCGGCCGCCTCCATCGTCGGATAGGCGAAGCTCTGCGTGAGGTAGAGCGCCTCCGACAATTCTCCGAAGGAAGAGCGCTGCGTCCCGCCATGCACGAGTTGCGTCGCTGGTTTGAGCGGCCTGCGCGGCGGAGCGTCGGCGGACATTGCTTCTCCCTTGGCGCGAGGCGCGCCAGTCTCTTGATGCGCGCCGAACGGCGCGGGCACGCAAAAAGCGGGCTTCCTTAGGGAGACCCGGCCTTTTAGCGCGTTGTTTTTCGTGGCGGCAAGCCGGCCGGCTCAAATAACCACGTCGGCCTATAGAGGGCAGAGCGGCCTGCGCTGTCAACAGGCCCTTCTTGAAAGGCGGCGCGATTTGGCGCTTATGCCGTCGCAAAGGCGACGGGGCGACAGGCGAATGGGCGGCGTGCTTTCCAGCCGGCAGATACAGGCGATGGCCGACTCCGGCCAAATCCGCCTCGCGGCCCCCTTGGCGCATGGCCAGATTCAGCCGGCCAGTCTCGATCTGCGGCTGGGGCCGAAAGCCTATCGCGTGCGCGCCAGCTTTCTGCCGGGCAAAGGCCGCAGCGTCGACGAACTGCTTTCCGCGCTGAAATATGACGAAATGTCGCTGGAGGGCGAGGGCGCGGTGCTGGAGCGCGGTTGCTTCTACGTCGTGCCTCTGCTGGAGAGTCTGGCGCTCGACGATTGCGTCGTCGGCGCGGCCAATCCGAAAAGCTCGACCGGGCGTCTCGACATTTTCACCCGGCTGATCACGGACCGGGGCGATCGCTTCGACGAGGTCGCCGCCGGCTATCACGGGCCGCTCTACGCCGAAGTGTCGCCGCGCAGCTTTTCGGTGCGCGCGCGCACGGGAACGCGATTGAACCAGCTCCGGTTTCGCGCGCATGCGCCCGGCGCGCCGGCCGGCGGCGCGCTCGGCGACGCGGAACTCGCCGAACTGCATCGCAAATCGCCGCTCGTCGACGGGACGCTCAATCTACGAGACGGGGTCGTGCTGCGCGTCGCGCTCGACGCAGGCGCCTTCGGCGGCATTCTCGGCTATCGCGCGCAAAAGCACACCGACGTGATCGACGTCGATAGGATCGGCGCCTATCACATCGACGATTACTGGGAGCGGCTTCCGGCGCGCGACGGCAGGCTGATCCTCGATCCGGGCGATTTCTACATTCTCGCCTCGCATGAGCGGCTGGCGATTCCGCCCGATCTCGCCGCCGAAATGGCGCCGATGGACGCGGCGATCGGCGAGTTCCGGGTGCATTACGCCGGCTTCTTCGATCCGGGCTTCGGCGCCGGACCGAACGGGCGACCGGGCGCCCGCGCCGTTCTCGAAGTGCGCTCGCGCGAAGTGCCCTTCATTTTGGAAGACGGACAATTTATCGGCCGCCTCGTCTATGAACGCATGGCCGAAACGCCGGAGTCGCTTTACGGCCAGAGCGGCGTGTCGAATTATCAGGGGCAGGGGCTCAAGCTCTCGAAACATTTCAAGGCGGAGTGATTCATGCGCAATGCGCTTGCAGGAGCCGCGTTATTCGCGTTTTTGCTGGCGGCTTCCGTCGCCGCCGAAGAAATTGGCGCCTCAAGCGCGAAATTCTGGTCGGCTCCGCAGGTCGGCGCTCTGCCATATGACGCGCATGGCCGGCTCGTCCGCCGCGGGCACGATCTCATCACTGCGACTTATTCCCATATTGGTCCTGACATGCCCGATCCCGCGCAGCGCTTTTCGGGCAATAATCTTGCGTGCGGCAATTGCCATCTCGACGCCGGCGTGAAGAAATTCGGCCTGCCGCTCTTCGGACTCTCGGAAGATTTTCCCGCCTATAGCGCGCGCGCCGGCGCCGAGATCACGCTGCAGGGGCGCATCAACTCCTGCATGACGCGCAGCATGAACGGCAGGCCTTTGCCGGTGTCCTCCGAGCCGATGCGCGCCATCGTCGCTTATATCCAGTTCCTGTCGCAGGGGGTGCGAAAGGGCGAGAAGCTTTCAGGCCTCGGCGCCGGGACCATGCCGGAGCTCGATCGCGCCGCCGATCCCGCGCGCGGGCGCGACATCTATCAGGCGCGCTGCATCGGCTGCCACAACATCGACGGCGCCGGCGTGCAGAACAGCCTGCCGGGGCTCGGCGCCGGCTACGCCTTTCCGCCGCTGTGGGGCTCGGACAGTTTCAACGACGGCGCCGGCATGGCGCGGCTGATCACGGCCGCGAATTTCATCCATGCCAACATGCCGGACGGCGTCGATTATCTGCATCCGCGGCTTGCGGTCGATGAGGCCTGGGACGTGGCGGCCTTGATGGTTTCGAAGCCGAGGCCGCTTCGGGCGGGTCTTGAAAAGGACTATCCCGACCTTCTGAAAAAGCCGATCGACGCGGCCTACGGCCCCTATGCCGACGGCTTCTCCGAGGCGCAGCATAAGTTTGGACCCTATGCTCCGATCCGCGAAAAGCTGAAGGAAATCGAGAAGGAAAAGGGAGAGGTGAAGAATCCGAACAGCGGGAGGTGAGCTTGTTGTCACCCCACCCCGGCGCTGCGCGCCGACCCTCCCCCTCAAGGGGAGGGTGTGGGCTGCGCGCCGGTCTACCCTCCCATCGAGGGGGAGGGTCGCGCCGAAGGCGCGGGTGGGGTGGAGAGGCTCAGTTGCTCCGTTGAAACCGGCCGCCACCCGCGTTACACAGGAGAGTTCGCGGGCGTAGTTCAGAGGTAGAACGTCAGCTTCCCAAGCTGAATGTCGTGGGTTCGATTCCCATCGCCCGCTCCAATTTCCGGCAAGATGCGAGACAAGCGCGGAGAGCCTCCGGTCGCCGCTGTTGAGCATCGTCTCCAAAAGTGCGAAGCGGATGGCGATTGAATCGCGCCCTACCGAAAGTGACGATGTCGCCCGCCGCCGTCCATGCTCACGCTCCCGCCGCGCCGCTCAGCGCCCATAAGTCCGGGCCGCTCTCGGGCCGCCTGCGCCCGCCGGGCGACAAATCGGTCTCGCATCGCGCGCTGATCTTTGGCCTGCTCGCGATCGGAGAGACCAAGATCGAAGGGCTGCTTGAGGGCGAGGATGTATTGCGGACGGCGCAGGCGTGCCGCCAGCTCGGCGCGAGGATCGTGCGCCATGCGGACGGGCGCTGGAGCGTCTGGGGCGCCGGGCTCGGCTCGCTCCTGCAGCCCGTCGAGACGCTCGATTTCGGCAATGCGGGCACTGGCTCGCGGCTGATGATGGGGGTCGTCGCCGGCCATCCGATCGTCGCCCGTTTCGACGGCGACGCGTCGCTGCGCAAAAGGCCGATGAAGCGCATTCTCGATCCGCTGGCGCTGCAGGGCGCGCAGGTGCTGGAAGAGGCCGAGGGCGGGCGCCTGCCGCTCGTTTTGCAAGGATCGAGCGAGCCGCTGCCGGTCGAATACAAAACGCCGGTCGCCTCGGCGCAGATCAAATCCGCGGTGCTGCTCTGCGGGCTGAATTCGCCTGGGCAGACGACCGTGATCGAGGCCGAAGCCTCGCGCGATCACACCGAAAAAATGCTCGCCCATTTCGGCGCGACACTCGTGAGCGAGCCTTACGGCGCGCATGGCCGCAAAATTACGCTCGAAGGGCGCCCGGAGCTTTTGGCGCGCGAGGTGCGGGTTCCGGCCGATCCGTCGTCGGCCGCCTTTCCGCTTGTCGCGGCGCTCATCGTCGAGGGCTCGGACATTGTGATCGAAGGCGTGATGACCAATCCGCTGCGCAGCGGGCTCTTGACGACGCTGCAGGAAATGGGCGCCGATATCGCGTTGGAGAACAGGCGAGAGGAAGGCGGCGAAGAGGTCGCCGACATGCGCGCGCGCTTCTCGCATCTTGCCGGCGTCGACGTGCCGGCGGCGCGCGCGCCGTCAATGATCGACGAATATCCAATCCTCGCCGTCGCGGCTTCTTTCGCCAAGGGCGAGACGCGCATGCGCGGACTCTCCGAACTGCGGGTGAAAGAGTCGGATCGTCTCGAGGCGGTCGCCGCCGGGCTTAAAGCCAATGGCGTCGACTGTGAGATCATCGATGATGATCTCATCGTGCGCGGCGGCAGGGTCGCCGGCGGCGGCTTGGTCGAGACCCATCTCGATCACCGCATCGCCATGAGCTTCTTGGTCATGGGGCTGGCTGCGGAGAAGGCGGTCGCCGTCGACGACGAGACGATGATCGCGACGAGCTTTCCCGCTTTTCGCGCGCTGATGGAGCGGCTTGGAGCGAAATTCTCGTGAGTATCGTCATCGCGATCGACGGCCCCGCGGCGTCGGGGAAGGGCACGCTCGCGCGACGGCTCGCGGCGCATTACGGGCGGCCGCATCTCGACACCGGATTGCTGTATCGCGCGACGGCCTGCGCGCTTCTTGACGAGGGCCTGCCGCTCGACGATGTCGAGGCGGCGGTGGCGGCGGCGCGCAGCCTGTCGCTCGTCGATTTCGACGAAAAGCGGCTGCGCGCGCGCGACATGGGCGAGGCGGCCTCCGTCGTCGCCGCCATGCCGGCGGTGCGCGCGGCTTTGATCGACATGCAGCGCAGTTTTGCCGCGCGACCCGAGGGCGCCGTCCTCGACGGGCGCGATATCGGCACGGTGATCTGTCCCGACGCGACAGTGAAGATTTTCGTCACCGCCTCGCCCGAGACCCGCGCCACGCGCCGCGCGCTGGAGCTTGCGGGGCGTGGGGAAGAAGCGGATTACGCCGCGATCCTTGAAGACGTGAAGAAACGCGACGCGCGCGACAGCGGGCGTAGCGCCGCGCCGCTGAAGCCGGCCGCCGACGCCGTGACGCTCGATACGACCGAGCTCGACATTGAAGAGGCCTTCACGGCGGCTCGGGGAATCGTGGAAAAGGCGCGGCGTTGAAGTTTCGTCATTGCGCGCGAAGCGAAGCAATCCTGGCATTGGCGGGCTGCTGGATTGCTTCGCCGCTGCGCTCCCCGCCATGACGGCGGGAGTGACAATGGATAGAAAGCGCGTCTTCCGCTTCGCGCCGTCGCCCAATGGCTATCTCCATCTCGGCCACGCCTATTCGGCGCTCCTCGATTTCGATCTCGCGCGCCAATGCGGCGGACGATTTCTGCTGCGCATCGAGGATATCGATACGGGCCGCGCGCGGACGGGTTTCGAAGCGGCGATCCATGAAGACCTCGCCTGGCTCGGGCTTGAATGGGAGGCGCCCGTGCGGCGCCAGTCCGAACATTTCGACGATTACGCGCGGGCGCTCGAACGGCTCGACGACATGGGCCTGCTTTACGCTTGCGATTGCCGGCGCTCGGACATCGCCCGCGCCGCCGCGGCGAAGCCGAATTGGCCGCACGACCCCGATGGCGCGCCGCTTTACCCTGGAACCTGCCGCGACAAGCCGCGACGCGCGGCGCGCGAAGTCCTTATGCAGGGCGGCGTCGCGCTGAGACTCGATATGCGGAAGGCCGCCGCTCTGGCGGGGCAGGGGCTGTCGTGGCGCGAATTCGGCTTGGGCGGGGTCGCCGCCGATCCGGCGGCATGGGGCGACGTCGTCCTCGCGCGCAAGGATACGCCGGCGAGCTATCACATCGCCGTCGTCGTCGACGATGCGCTGCAGGGCGTGACCGACGTCGTGCGCGGCAAGGATTTGTTCGCGGCCACGAGCCTGCATCGCCTGCTGCAATGTCTACTCGAGCTCCCGGCGCCGGACTATCGGCACCATGATCTCGTGCTGGACGAGACAGGCGAGAAGCTGTCGAAAAGCCTTGCTTCGATAGCGCTGCGCGCCCTGCGCGCGCAAGGCTGGACGCCGGCCGACGTGCGCCGGCGCATAGGCCTATAGAATGGGAATGTCGAGGCGTTCGGCGACCGCTTGTAATCGCTTGTCCCGAGTCCATAGCGATGCCGGGGCGGCGAGCAGGGCGCTCGCGAGAAGATGCGCGTCGACGTAACCGATGCCCGCGCCGAATAGCGACCGCCGGTCGATCAATTCCATGACCTCGTCATTGTCGGCGAGCGGCGCCCTCGGAAGGCCGCGTAAAAGCGACAGCGCCATATTGCGGTTGATGAAATTGCCGAGCGCGAGCTCGCCGATGACGAAAGCATGGGTCAAAACCCGCGCGTTATTCAGTAACGCCGCGAGCCGAAAATCCGGCTGGCGGAAATGGTCGATCCATATCGAACTGTCGACGAGAATCACTTCGGAGCCGAACGCCGTCTCGGTATGTCCTTTAGTTGCGGCTCCGTCCCGCCAAGAAGCGCCAGGCGTCGTGCGCTTTCTCGCTCGATAAGCGCCTTGAGCGCTTCGCGGATAAGCGCGGATTTTTCCGTAAGTCCGGTGAAATCCTGAGCCTTGGCGACGAGTTCATCATCGAGCGCGATCGTCGTGCGCATCTACGCTTCTCCTCCACAGGCACAGAAATAGCATCAATTGATGCCCATAACAATGCCTGTGATGCCCCCGACGGTGCGCTGTGCGTCGCCGCACGAACATTCGCTCGGACTCCGGCTAGCTTCGGATCATCGAATTCGGAAAGCGGCTAGGGGAGAGCGAGATGTTCGAGACCATTCAACGCCTGATCGACCAGGAAGCGCAAATCCGCATTCCGGCGTCGCATCTGACGCCGCGCGCCAATCTCTATGAGCTGGGAATGACGCCCTATACGGCGATCCGTCTGCTGCTCGCGATCGAGCGCGAATTCCGCGTCGAATTCCCGCGCGACTCGCTCAACCGGGAGTCGATGGCGACGATCGACGATATCGTCCGCCGTGTTCGGGCCAGCCAGTTCGCGCCGGCTTACGAGTGGCGCGAGGCCGCTTGAAGAGACGTGGTCCATATCGCGCGCATTCAGCGATCATCGGACAAATCGCTTTCGTCTAAAGGCTATTTCGTCTGACGAGTCGCGACTTTGGCGTCGTTATTGGGCGCTCTGGCCATGAGTCCATCGATGCGATCGCGCTCTTTCTTGAACTCGACCAGAAGCCGGCCCTCGATTTCACGCGTGCGCGCGAGCTTGACGCGCATCGGATCGACGAAATGGCCGTTGACCATCACCTCGTAATGGAGGTGCGGTCCGGTGGACAGTCCGGTCGAGCCCAAGAAGCCGATGACCTGGCCCTGCTTGACCCGCCCGCCTTCCTTCACGCTGCGCGCAAAGCCCGACATGTGATTGTAGGTCGTGATGTAGCCATTGGCGTGCTGGATCTCGATGCGCCGCCCATAGCCCGAATCCCATTGCGCCTTGATGATCGTGCCGTTGCCGGCCGCAAGGATGGGCGTGCCGATCGGCGCCGCCCAGTCCACGCCCGTATGCATCTTGTAATAGCCGAGGATCGGATGGCGGCGCATGCCGAAGCCCGAGCGCGTTTCGCCGTTCGCAATTGGCTTGCGCACCAGGAATTTGCGGCTCGAACGGCCGTTTTCGTCATAATAATCGAGCAGCCCGTCGTCGGGCGTGAAGAAACGGTAATATCGATAAGTCTCGTTGCGGGTCGACAGCGAGGCGTAGAGCAGCGCGTCGCGTCCGGCGGTCACGCCTTGGTCCGCTTCGTCATAGAAGACATCGAACGTATCGCCGGCGGCGACGCCGCGCTGGAGATCGACGTCATTTGTGAAAACCCGCACGAGCTCATTGATGATCGGTCGCGGAATCTGCTGTTTAAGCGCAGTTTCGTAGAGGGAGTCGTAAAGGCGCATCGCGCCTTCGTCCTCGTCAATCTCATTTCGAGACCTTGGCCCGCCGTCCTGAGCGAAAGACGTCGGTCCGGTCGGAGTCTGCACGAACGCGCCCTTGTCCGTCGCCGCGACGATCGATTCGATCGTTTCGTCGTTGTAGACCGACACGCGGGCGAGCTGCATGTTTTTGCCCGAGCCGTCGAAATCCGCGAAGAGCAGCTTGACCCGCTGTCCTTCGCGCACCGGCTCGCCGCGCTTGTTCTTGAAGGCGGCGGCGACCGCGGCGGCGCGGGACTGGGCCACGCCGCCGGCGTCCAGAATGTCGAACAGCGTCTGGCCGTGCTTAACGACGACAAGCCTTTCCTCCATCTGCGTCGGCTGCGGCGTGTCGCGCGGCGCGACGGTGACGTTTTCCGCCACCATGCGCACTTCAATGCCCGAAAAGGGAGCGGTGAGCGATCCGCCCGGCGTCGCATAGGCGAGCGCCAGCGGGTCGATCGCCGCGCGGCTCGTGCGCGTCAGCAACATCTGACCGGGCAGGGGCAGCGCCGACGATTGCGGTCCCGCGGCGAGGCTGGATTTGACCTGCTCGACGACCTGCGCCTGCGCTTCCGCATTGGTCAATTGCGCGCTCTGCGTCGTGACCGAATAGGCGGCCAGATCGCGGGTTTCGAACGACACTTCCGCCTGATCAGGCGCGAGATCGGCCTCGGCGGCGTTCTCGGGCGCGCGGGCGTCCGTTATCAGCTTGAGCGGATTATAGGCGGGCACCTCGCTCGCGAATGTCGAGGGGGTGAGAGAGAGAGTCGCGGCCACGCGGGTGAAGGCGCGGGTGCGTACGACCTCCTTGTCCCCGGCGCGCGAGGTGGTGGCGGCTTTGAAGGTCTGCTTGGCCGCGACGACGTCGACCGTCCGCATCAGCCGGTCGCCCTTCTTTGGATTGACGGTCTGTTGCTCTTCGGAGTCGGCACCGCGCGCCGTTTGAGCGCGGGTCGGCGCTTCAGCGAAGCGGGTTTGTTGATCGAGCGCCGTATAGGCCGCGGCGCTGATCAGCAGCGCGCCCGAAAGCCCGGAGAGCACGGTGCCGGAGAGCCAGCGCGTCGAGACGCGCCGCCTGTCGTCCGGCGTATGGCGACGGCCGTCTACCTCGATCGCGGGTTCGTCGCCCAACCAGTCGGGACCGCCTTGCGTCGCGTGGACGAGGCGGCCGGTGCTCTGCAATGCCATTCAACCTAGCCGTTACGTTTCTATTGTTCGTTTGGGGAGGACCCGCACTGGCCGGTTTCTCCGCGCCGGCCGTCAGCGCCTGTCTGTTGTCGACCGGCGGTTTCCTCTGCCGCGCTCTTGCTGGTAGCGCTGATGCTCGAACATTAAGCTCGGTTCGTCAAACCGACGGATAGAACGAAGCCTCGGCATTATGGCCCTATTGCGGCGTGGAAAGCGACCTTTGTCCACCGGCTAACGCCGGAAAAACCAGGGACTCCGCGGGGTCGCGACGAAATTGTAAAGTTTTCATAGAACCGTGTTGACACCCGAAAGGGAGCCGAATATATACCAATTCATCGACGGCGGCGCTGCCAACGTGCAGCGAACGGTGTCGCTTCTTCGTCTGTCGGCAGGAACCAGCCACCCGGCTGATTGGTCGGGACGAAGACGCTTCGCCGGAAAAGCGTGAGCTTTTCGCCTCAGTGAATGCGCTGTTTGACAATCGAATCGGAAGAAAGAGAAACGTGGACGGCGGAGGTCCTTGCGGACCGCTTCTCCTCGGAGAGCGGTCGATGAGACACTCTGACGGTCACGTTTTCTAAGTACACCATTGTCTTCATCGTCGTGAGAC
>VGDY01000009.1 GCA_016869555.1 Alphaproteobacteria bacterium
CAGTCGAACTTCATCAGGGCCAGCGGACATAAGCGCCGCGCCAAAAGGCCGGACATATGACCGAAACCCGCCACCCAGGTTCTCCGCGCCGAGAAAAAACCGCTTGCCAAGCGGGGCCGTCCACATATGACAGTCCGCTATGCGTCGGTCCTTGCGCAATCAATCACCGATACATCACCGCCTTCGCCGCCGTGACCACCTCCGCCACGCTCGGCAGCGCGAGCTTTTCCAGATTGGCGGCGTAGGGCATCGGCGTGTCCTTGCCGGTGACGCGCAGCACCGGCGCGTCGAGATAGTCGAAGGCCTCGCTCTGCACGCGCATCGCGATTTCGGCCGAGACGCCGCACTGCGGCCAGCCCTCTTCGATGGCGACGCAGCGGCCGGTCTTCTTCACCGATTCGATCACCGTCGCGCTATCCATCGGACGTAGCGTGCGCAAATCGATCACCTCGGCGTCGATCCCCTCCTTGGCGAGTTGCTCGGCGGCCTGCAGCGCATAGGTCATGCCGATCGAGAAGGAGACGAGCGTCAAATCCTTGCCCGGCCTGGCGATGCGGGCCTTGCCGATCGGCAGGACGAAATCCTCCAGCGCCGGCACTTCCGACGTCTTGCCGTAGAGAATCTCATTTTCGAGAAACACGACCGGATTGTTATTGCGGATCGCCGCCTTTAAGAGGCCCTTCGCGTCGCTGGCGTTTGACGGCGAAATCACGATCAGCCCCGGCACTTGCGCATACCAGGCGGTATAGTCCTGGCTGTGCTGGGCGGCGACGCGCGCCGCCGCGCCGTTCGGCCCTCGGAACACGATCGGGCAATTGATCTGCCCGCCGGACATATACAGCGTCTTCGCCGCCGAATTGACGATGTGGTCGATGGCCTGCATCGAAAAATTGAAGGTCATGAATTCGACGATCGGCCGCAGCCCCGCAAACGCCGCGCCGACGCCGACGCCGGCGAAGCCATATTCGGTGATCGGCGTGTCGACGACGCGCCTCGCGCCGAATTCCTGCAGAAGACCCTGCGTGACCTTATAGGCGCCCTGATATTCGGCGACCTCCTCGCCGATCACGAAGACGCTCGGGTCGCGCCGCATCTCTTCGGCCATGGCGTCGCGCAGGGCTTCACGCATGGTCATCGCCACCATCGCGGTCCCTTCGGGAACCTCCGGGGCGGTTTTTTGCGCGACGCTGGGCGGCGGCGCGACGCTGACCGGCGCGGGAGACGGCGGCGCGGTGGTTTGGATTTCAGCCTTCTCGGGCGCGGCAGCGCCGTCGCCGGGCGCGGGAGTCGGCGCAGGCGCGTCGGGAACCTCCTCGCCTTCCTCGGCGATTACCGCGATCGGCGTATTGACCGCGACATTCTCGGTCCCGCCCGGAACGAGGATGCGCGCCAAGACGCCCTCGTCGACGGCTTCGACCTCCATCGTCGCCTTGTCCGTCTCGATTTCGGCGATGACGTCGCCGGCCTTCACCGCGTCGCCTTCGTTTTTCAGCCATTTGGCGAGCTTGCCCTGCTCCATCGTCGGCGACAGCGCGGGCATGAGGACGTCGACGGTCATTCAATCAATCCTCACGCCAGCACATCCGTCCACAATTCGGCCGGGTCCGGCTCCTTGTCGCTCATCGCGAAATCGGCGGCCTCGGCGACGATCTTGCGCGCATTGGCGTCGATCTTCTTGAGTTCGTCCTCGCCGACGCCGTCGGCGATCAGCCGAAGGCGGACCTGCTCGATCGGATCATGCTCTTCGCGCATCTTCTGCACTTCTTCCTTCGAGCGATATTTCGCCGGATCCGACATCGAGTGGCCGCGGTAGCGGTAGGTCTGCGCCTCTATGAGATAGGGGCCATTGCCCTTGCGGCACCAGTCGATCGCCTCATCCGCAGTCGCTTTCACAATGCGCACGTCCATGCCGTCGATCTGCTGGCCGGGAATCGCAAAAGCCGCGCCGCGCTTCGAGAAGTCGGTCTGCGCGGAAGCGCGGGAGATTTCCGTGCCCATCGCATAGCGGTTGTTCTCGACGATGAACACGACCGGCAGCTTCCACAGCGCCGCCATGTTGAAGGCCTCATAGACCTGCCCCTGATTGGAGGCGCCTTCTCCGAAAAACGTCAGCGACACGCGCTTATCGCCGCGATAGGCGTTGGCGAAGGCCACCCCCGCGCCGATCGGCACCGGCGCGCCGACGATGCCATGCCCGCCATAAAAATTGGCGGCGCGCGAAAACATGTGCATCGAGCCGCCCTTGCCCTTGGAGTAGCCGCCGCGCTTGCCGGCGAGCTCCGCCATGACGCGTCTGGGCTCCATGCCCGAGGCGAGCATATGCCCGTGGTCGCGGTAGCTGGTGGTGAACTGATCGCCCTCCTGCGCCGCCATCTTGACGCCGACGACGACGGCTTCCTGACCGATGTAGAGGTGGCAGAATCCGCCGATGACGCCCATGCCGTAGAGCTGGCCGGCCTTCTCCTCGAAGCGCCGGATCAGCAGCATGTCGCGAAAGGCGGTGAGTTCCTGGTCGCGGGTAAAGGGCGGGACCGTTGGCGCGCCTTTCGTGACGCCGCCGCTTTCCTCGACCATTTCACCGCTCCCGTCGCCAAGCTTCGCCGTGCAGAATAATCGAAGACGCCACGAAAAACGAGCGTCTCGCCCTGCAGCTTGCCCTGCAGTTCAATTTGGGGAGCGGGTCAGCGCGTGTCGAGCTGCGACTGCAACTCTTCGGCGAAGGCGGTGATTCTCTTGGCGTTGGCGCCGAAGTCATGGCGTCCGTAGCGCGACGCCGACCGCAGATCGATGCGCGTCTGGCCGGGCAGCGGCTTGAAGCGGACGGTGATGTCGTCGTCAAATCCCATGACCAGGGTCTTGTCGATGAAATCGATATGGCCGTCGCCGCTGCGCCCGCCGGGCGACCGTTTGTCGACCAGCGTCCAGCCGCGCGCACTGGCGGTTTTCAGCACCAGCGCAAAAGCTTCATCGGTATCTAGATCGACGACGATCGGCTCGACGTCCGGATAGGCCAGACGTTGCGTCGCTCGCGTGCGCGCCGGCAGGCCCGGCGGCTGGAAGCCGCTGCGCGCTTCGACGGCGGCTTTGGAGAAGGAAAAATGCGGCGGATTGGCGACATCCGTCGAAATGTCGGACAGCACCGGGAGGCGCACCGCCTCGAAGGCGAGATAAGCGGGATAGGCAAGAGTCAGCCCAGCGAGGAAAAACGCCGCCGTCGCCGCGCCCGCGCCGCGCCGTCCCTCCCGCCAGATCACCCGGCAGGCGGCGCAAAACAGCAGCAGCGCGATCAACGCCAAGGCCATGGCCCCGCCAAGCGACGCTAGAGCTGAGGGCGGGTCGATGGCGCCAAGTCGCCCCAATAGGATCGCCAAAATCGCCACAGTCGCGGCGAAAATTGCAAAGCGTCGGCTCCATAGCGCGACTTTGGACCAGGGCTCGGGGGGAAGATGACTTCGCATCGGATCAGAAGCTCATGGGACCGCCTACGCGGCTGCGCAGCATTTTTCGCAATTTTATAGCGAATGCAATGGCTCTCGAAAATCTCAAAAAAATTCGCGCCGGATTTGTCAGCGGTTCAATTCCTTAGCGGATCGTTAACTTGATGAGGACAATCCTATGACTCACGCCCATTGAGTCCCCTCCAAGCGTCGAGCTCACCCATGTTGGACAAATATTCGATCGAGTTCAACGAGCCCCAGTCCGGCGGCCATCCTCACGATCTTCTCGCGCGTCTTTACCGCGAGATCGGAATTTCCGCCGTCGCCGCGGCGCTGGAGGTCGAGCAAATCGCCCAACGATCCGCGGCCGTGATTGAGCGTCTGGAGGATCGCCGCGTGCCGGCCGTTCTCCTCGGCGAAGAACTCGCCGCCTAACCTGCTTCGCGACAAGCTTGGCGAATGCGCTCCGGCGGCTATATGCTATGGCCAGGAGGACAAAGCCATGCGCAAGGCTATCGCGCTATTCCTGCCCATCGCAGTCGCCATCGCTGGTCTGACGGCGCCCGCCGCCGCCGATCCGCGCGTCCGAGGCTTCCGCGCCCCGATTCATCGCTCGGCGCCGCCGGCCTATTCCGACGACGGCTATTTCTCCAACTATGTGACCGGACCGGCGGGAACCCGGACGCCCATCATGGAAGTTCCGGGTTCGGCGACCGTCATCACCCGCAAGATGATGGACGACATGCAATCGCGCAGCCTGTGCGACGCGTTGCGGCTTGCGCCCGGCGTCACGACCTCGGGCTGCTGAATCCAGCGCCCAGAGACGGCGCGATCTAGTTGAAAAGCTCGGGGCGGCGAAGACGCAGCGCCTGAACCAGAACGAGCGTCTTCATGTCGACGAGGTCCCCCGCCGCCATCAGCGTGGCGAGTTTGGCGAGGCCCATTTCGACGACGCGAATTTGTTCATCTTCATGCGCGACGCCGCCGCCGTCGGCGATGCGATCCTCGGGCCGATATTCGGCGAGATAAAGCGTCATGCGCTCGGTCGATACGCCCGGCATCGACCAGGCCGAGGCCACATGTTCGAGCGCGCCGAGCCGCAATCCGCCTTCTTCCAGCGCTTCGCGTCGCGCCGTCGCGGCGGGGTCGTCCTCGCCCTCGACGCATCCGGCGATCGCTTCGAGCGAATGCGTCGCGCCGACCGACACGAGTTGCGGGGCGCGCAGTTGCTCAACGAGCAGCGCCGTCCTGCGCAGAGGATCGTAGGGCAGCACGGCGGCGGCGCAGCCATGGTCCTCGACGTCGCGCAGGACAGTTATTCCGTCGGGCATGCGGATGGTGGCGATGGACATGGTCGCCCAGCGCTTATGCATATGTTCGAGTTTTGTGACGACCGGTTTCATGGGCGCGGGTCCGAAACGAAGGGGCGAGAGCGCGGCTCCCGCCCCTTTTAATTTCGCCGCGTGTCGGCGTCGATCACTCGATGATGCTGGCGACGATGCATATCTTGACGCTGCGTCGATGCGCCGTATATCCTTTTTGGATATACTTGCCTGCGAGACGAAAATGACCACCGTCGCCACGACCATATTTCAAAACAATCGGACACAGGCCGTGCGCTTGCCGAAAGCCGTCGCCTTTCCTGATACGGTCAAGGAAGTGGAAATCGTCGTCGTCGGCGACTCGCGCATCGTGTCGCCTGCGGGCAAGAGATTTTCCGAGTGGGCGAAACGGCATCCGCGCTTCCCGGATTTCGAACGTCCCTCGCAGCCCCCGCTCGACGACGAAGCCATTTTTTGAATGCGCTATATGCTCGACACGAATATTTGCAGCGCCGTCATCAAGCGCCGCGACGCGCATGTGCTGGACAAGTTTGACGCCGAGGCGGGACGGATGTGCATCTCGGCGATTACGTTGAGCGAACTGCTGTTTGGCGCCGAAAAAAAGCGAAACGCGGCGCTCGACGCCGCGTTGCGGGACTTTGCCGCCTGCATTGGGGTGGCCACCTACGACGAAGCGGCGGCGGCGCATTATGGGCAGTTGCGCGCCGAACTCGAAAGGCTGGGATCCCCGCTCGGCGCGAACGATCTCTTCATCGCCGCGCATGCACGGTCCTTGGGACTGACTCTCGTGACCAATGACGCGGCCTTCCAGCGCGCGCCGGGGCTGCGCGTGGAGAATTGGCTGCGAGGCTGATGTCTCGAAGCGCTTCCAACAATTTGAAAGGCCGCGTCGAATTTTTTAAGGCGGTCTAGCTCCATCCTTTAAGGGCCGCTGTCCAGTAGCCGGGAGGATGCCGCCCGGCCCCTCCCCGACGTCCTCACATCACTCGATAAGGCTGGCGACGACGCCGGCGCAGCATAGGAATGCGGTTGATCGCATTCCGTCGTCGCATCGATCACTCGATGATCGATGCGACCACTCCAGCTCCAACCGTCCTGCCGCCTTCGCGGATGGCGAAGCGCAGCTTCTCCTCCATCGCGATCGGAACGATCAGCACCACGTCCATCGTCACATTGTCGCCCGGCATCACCATCTCCACCCCGTCGGGAAGCGTGACGATCCCGGTCACGTCCGTCGTGCGGAAATAGAATTGCGGGCGGTAGTTGGTGAAGAACGGCGTGTGCCGGCCGCCCTCTTCCTTGGTCAGGATATACGCCTCGGCCTTGAACTTGGTATGCGGCTTCACCGAACCCGGCTTGCACAGAACCTGGCCGCGCTCGACGTCCTCGCGCTTGGTGCCGCGCAGCAGGCAGCCGACATTGTCGCCGGCCTCGCCCTGATCGAGCAGCTTCCTGAACATCTCGACGCCGGTCACCGTCGTCTTGGTCGTCGGCCGGATGCCGACGATCTCGACTTCCTCGCCGACCTTCACCACGCCGCGCTCGATGCGCCCGGTCACCACCGTGCCGCGGCCCGAAATCGAGAACACGTCCTCGACCGGCATCAGGAAGGGCTGATCCTTCGGGCGCTCGGGCTGCGGAATATATTTGTCGACTTCCTCCATCAGCTTCAGGATCGCGTCATGGCCGAGCTCGGGGTTCTTGCCCTCGAGCGCGCACAGCGCCGAACCCTTGACGATCGGAATGTCGTCGCCGGGGAACTCATATTTGCTGAGCAGCTCGCGAACTTCGAGTTCGACGAGTTCGAGAAGCTCCGGATCGTCGACCATGTCGACCTTGTTCAAGAACACGACGAGCGCCGGCACGCCGACCTGGCGGGCCAGAAGAATATGCTCGCGGGTCTGCGGCATCGGACCGTCGGCGGCCGAGACCACCAGGATCGCGCCGTCCATCTGCGCCGCGCCGGTGATCATGTTCTTCACATAGTCGGCATGGCCGGGGCAGTCGACGTGCGCATAGTGACGGTTCTTCGTCTCATATTCGACATGCGCCGTCGAAATCGTGATGCCGCGCGCCTTCTCTTCCGGCGCCTTGTCGATCTGGTCATAGGCCGTAAACGTCGCCCCGCCCGTCTCCGCCAGAACCTTGGTGATCGCCGCCGTCAAAGACGTCTTGCCATGGTCGACGTGTCCGATCGTCCCAATGTTGCAGTGCGGCTTCGTGCGTGAAAACTTTTCCTTGGCCATCGTTCTTGTTCCGGCTTTGGCAGGGCCTTCCCCGCGTGCGGCGGGGGTTTAAGGGCATTGGCGGCTAAGGGCAAGGGGGTCGCGGCTCTCCGGTCACGGATCGCCGTTGTCCGCCACGATCCAGTTCGCGGCGACCATATGAAAGTCCTTGAACGTCAATTCCTGCGGCTCCAGCTTCCGGACCCGCAATATGTCCGGCAAATCCACTTGAAATCTTTTGAATTCGGCTGCTATCGCCCGACCGCCCGGGACGCGCGCATCCCCGGCCTCGTCCCGAAACCAAGTCGCGATCTCCTCGACAAGCCGGTCGATTTTTCCCTCATGCGCATGAATATCCTGCCCGGCGATGTCCGAGATGAATTGCTGATAGCGATACTTCTGTCGGTCGAAGATGAGCGCCTTCTTTCTCGAACGCTTAGGCCCGAAATTGCGCGCGCCCAGGAAAAGGCCCAGTTCAAGGGGCATGTTGAATCGCGGTAAACCCGACGCCGCGTCCAGTTCCGTATTGGAAATATCATGGACGCCATATCGGCATTCGCCAATAATGCGGCAAATCTTCTCGATCCGCGCCTCGCCGCCATCGTCGTTTTCTCTAGCGCAACGCGGCGTATAGCCCGATCTCACGACGGTGAAGACGATGGCCTGAAAAAACTCTTCATAGTCCGGCGAAAACGGACAATTGATAAAAACGTCCTTATCGCTCATCAGGCTCGCTTAGCGGCGCGAACCGTGGAAATGGCGTCTCGGATTTCTTTCTCCGAGAAATGAGTGGCCTTGCCTTTGGGTTTCAGAATGCGAACGCCATCCTTAGTCTTGCCAAGTACCTTGGGGGCGTTCACGAGCGAACAACCCGCAAGTTTGCGGACTTCGCGGGCACTGAGAGTTTTTTTGGAGCTTTTTGCCATTTCGAAATGATGCAGCGCCTTCCCGCACTTCGCAACCGATACAATAGAGCTTCCCAAAAAAACAGGCGGCCAGAAGGCGGCGAGGCGAGGGCTCGACCAGACATAGGCCGCTCGAACAGACGCCGGATTTAGCTGCATCCGGAGCGACAGGTCACTTCCGTGATTACCGGATTTGTTTCGCCCACTGTGAGCACGTCGATCACGACGCCCTTGCGTTTCCATCGGAAGATGCAATTGGCCAATCCCGTTCGGGCGCAATTGACCGTTTCCGGCCGTCCCTTGCAGCGCGGATCGTCCTTCTGGCAAACGAAGCCCGCCTCCGGCTCGTGGACAGGCTTCCAGCCCTTTTTCACCAGAAGCTTGCGCGCCCTGGCGTAGGGCTCGTCCTTGGGAAAGCTCGGGACCTGAGCGAAGGCGCTGGAGCACAAGGACATCATGACAATAACGGCGATCGCGGCGAAAAGCGCTTTCATCAAAATCACTCCCAATATGGAAATAACCGCAAATTGATAAGCGTCCGTCGTGCAATGGGCAAGTGGCGCGGACAAGCGCTTCTCCGAGATTTCAATCAGCCCGACCGGACGCGGCGGCGCGGTCAAATCTAAAGCGCCGCACGTTGAAAACCCCGCCCACCGCGCCAACTGGTTGTGTGGCGGGGCGTTAAATGCGGCTTCACCAGTGACGTATGATTTCTTCGATGATCCGGTCGACTGGGCGTTCGCCGCGCTCTTCGCCATGCTCGCGTTCGGCGCCTGGGCGTTGCGGCTTTGGGAGCCGTCGATCGGCGGGCCGCTGACCAATCTCTCGTTGAACTTCGCCGCGCTCGTCGCCATCCTGCTTGGCGCGCAATATCTGTGGCGGGCGGGTTTTCCGAATTACCCGTTCGGCGACGGAGCCGCCTGGCGGCGCCTTGCCGCCTATCCCCTGCGTCAGTTCATCTATGCGGCTGCGGGGATGCTTATCGTCAGCGGCGGATTCGAAGCGATTTTCAGTGGCGCCGCGTTTGACGTAATGGGGATTTCGGCCGGATCGCCAGCTCTGGCGGATCAATCCTTCGCCGATGTCGCGCGCGCGACAAACCAGATCGCCGCCTTCGCGCTCCCGGCCGGATTGATCGCCTATCTCGGCTTCGTCGCGCTGGCCGGACCGGCGCGGCGCGCGACGTCCACGGCGCTTGTCGCCACCGCGCCACCCGCGGACAAGGCGCCGCTTTCGCCGCGTTTGGCGTTGATCGGGCGGGATCTTGCGCGCCGCATCCGCCTCACGGGCTGGATCGGGTTCTGGGTCGATTTCGTTCTTGCGTTCCTGACCGCGCCGCTCCTCGCTTTTGGCGCGGTCGGCCAGTCGATCAGCTCGACCATCTGGGTCAGCGATCCGATCCATTGGGGATATTTCGGGCTCGGCCTGTTGTTCGCGTCGCTGTTCCTCGACTTTTTTTCGACCGTCGCGTCGGACCGGCTGGTCAGCGATCCTGCGCGCATGCTCGCCGCCGACCAGCCAGCGGCCTTATGGTTTCTCGGGGTCGGTTCGCTCGTTAACATTGTTGGCGCGGTCGTGTCGTTCACCGGAGTCGGTTTGAGCGTCGCCCTCCTTGTCGCCAAAACCGTCTCCCAGCCGCCGGGGATCGCGATCACCGATCCGGACAGGATCGTACGCGCGCTCGACGTCTTCATCTTAATGGCGAACTTTAACTTGCTTGTTGCTCATTTCATTGGGGCTGGAGCCTCCGTCTGGCTCAGCATGGAGGCGCTGAAGGCGCGTCACAGATTCGCGACCGTGCCGGCGTGAGGACATCTTCAAGACATGTCGCGGCGCGGCGTCGCTCGGCCAAAGCGGCGCGCGACGATTATTCTTCGTAAACGATTTCGCCGCCGACGACGGTCGTTCTGACCACGCCCTGCAGCAGCGCGCCGTCGAAAGGCGTGTTCTTGCAGCGCGAATGGAGCTTCGCCGGATCGACGACGAAGGGCGCGTCCGGGTCGAAGCAAATGATGTCGGCGGGCGCGCCTCTTTGCAGCCTGCCCTGCGGCAGTCCCAAAATTTTCGCCGGGCGGGACGTCATCGCGTCGAGCAGGCGGAGAAGCGTCACCTCGCCCGAGTGTACGAGACGCAGGCCGGCGGCGAGCATCGTCTCGACGCCGATCGCCCCATATTCGGCTTCGGCGAAAGGCAGTCGCTTCGTCTCCACGTCTTGAGGATCATGGTCGGAGACGATGACGTCGATAAGGCCTTCGCTCAGCGCCGCGACAAGCGCCTTGCGCTCGTCCTCATGGCGAAGCGGCGGCTTCAGCTTGAGAAACGTCCGGTAGTCGCCGATGTCGTTCTCGTTGAGCGTCAGATGGTTGATCGAGGTCCCGCAGGTGACGGGCAAGCCCTCGTCCTTGGCCCGTCGCAGGGCGTCGAGCGACAGGGTCGTCGTCACGATCGCCGAATGGTAACGGGCGCCCGTCAGGGCGACGAGCCTTAGGTCGCGATCGAGCATGATCGCCTCGGCTTCGCGCGGCGCGCCGGAGAGGCCAAGCCGATGCGCGAATTCGCCTTCATTCATGACGCCGGCGCCGAGATCCGGGTCTTCGGCGAAATGGACGACCAGCGCGTCAAAGTCGCGCCCATAGGTCAGCGCCCGGCGCATCGCCAGCGCATTTTTCACCGAGCGCACGCCATCGCAGAACGCCACGGCGCCGGCCTGCTGGAGCAGACCAAGCTCGGCGATCTCCCTCCCCTCGCGGCCCCTGGTGAGCGCCGCCATCGGCGCGACGCGCACAAGGCCGGTGTCACGCGCGCGACGCAGGACGAAATCGACCACGGCCGGATCGTCCACGGGCGGCAGCGTCGCCGCGGTCGCGACCAGCGTCGTGACCCCGCCCGCCGCGGCGGCGAGTGTCGCGCTCGCGATGGTTTCGCGATGCTCGGCGCCCGGCTCGCCGACGAAGGCCTGCATGTCGATGAGGCCGGGCGCGACGACCTCGCCGGCGCAGTCGATGAGGCGCGCGCCCTCTGGCGCGTCGTCCGGCCGCACGGACTCGCCGAGTTCCGCGATGACGCCGTTTTGGGTCATGAGGCCGCCGCGCCAATCCCGTCCCGAGGCCGGATCGATCAGCCGGGCGTTGAAAAGAAGCAGCGGCGCTGGAGATTGGGGTGGCGACATAGCGCTTGCTTAGGCCATTTGTCGGGGGTTGCAAATGCGCCCGCTGGCGAGAGGGCTTGACCTCCTTTCCCCTGCGCCTAGCTACTGCGAGACGGGAGCGTGAAGCGCGGACCGCGCCCGGGGGCAAACGATGCGTTCCCTCAGCCGTTCCGAGTCCCCTTTAGCGCCGAACGCGGCCGAAGGCGGACGACGCCCCGATTTCGCTGCGACGATGGCGGCCGCCTTTGACGGAATCTTCGCGCTCGACGAGCGCGGGGCGATTCGCTTGATGAACGCCGAAGCGGCGACCTTATTCGGCTATCGTCCCGAAGACCTGATCGGCCGAGACTTCGGGATGCTGACGCCTGAATCGGATCGCTCCTATCGCGATGATCTGCGTCCCGAGGCGCCAATGTTTCGCCGGCGTATCGACGGCTTGCGCAAGAATGGGTCGATCTTCCCGATAGAGCTTGGCTTCAGCGAAATAGCCTGCGACGGCGAGCGCCTCCTTATCGGGCTGATCCGCGATCTCAGCCGATGCGGCCGCTTCGAAGACGGTGTTCACGAGCTTCAGGCGAACCGCCTTGATCTGATTGAAAACATGGCGGCTGGGCTGGCGCATGAACTCAAGCAGCCTTTGACGGCGATTGGCGCCTATCTCAATTTCGCCCGCCGCCATCTTAAGGAAAAGGACCCTTCGGTCGCGAAAATTGCCGAAATGCTGGACAACGCCGATGCGCAGGTCTTCCGCGTCTCCGAAATCATGGACAATCTTCGCCAGTTCATCGCTCGTGGCGAGACGGGGAAATCCCCGCAAAATTTGAACGCCGTCGTCCGGACCGCCTGCGAGTTCACCGATGCGCTCGCCAAGCAACACAATGTCAAGACGACGATCGACCTCGCCGCCTCGCCGGACCTGGTCGTGATCAATAAGGTTCAGATTCAGCAGGTCGTCGTCAATCTGAAGCGAAACGCCGTCGAAGCGATGCAGCACGGCGAACGGCGCGAGATGCGAGTCTCGACTCGCCTGCTCGAAGGCAATCTCATTCGGACCGATGTCGCCGACACCGGTCCAGGCCTGCCCGAGGAAGTCAAAACCAGGCTCTTCGCGCAATTCACGACGACGAAACCGCATGGCCTTGGCGTCGGGCTCTCGATATCGCGTTCGATCATCGAAGCGCATAGCGGGAAAATCTGGGCGGAGCCCAACCCGGGCGGCGGCACGGTCTTCAGCTTCGTGTTGCCGCTGGCGGATGATTGACGGCGCGGCCGGTCCCGCAATCACTGAAATAATGCCGACGCCTAGCGCAACCAGATGTTTCGCGCCGATCGTTAACTGCGCAGTGAGGTTGCGGCGTCAGCATTCGGCGATGCGGATGTGGATAAGAAGGGAGGAACTGCTATTGTTTCGCGGCGCGCCAGCGTCTCGAGCGTCATTGGATTTTTTTGGAGAGAGGGCTTCGTGCTGAGCTTCGAGAACGTCGGCCTGCGTTATGGCGTCGGCGCCGAAACCCTTCGCGACATCAATTTTCAGATCGCGCCGCGCTCCTTCCAGTTCCTCACCGGCCCGTCCGGCGCAGGCAAGACCACTTTGATGCGCCTGATCATTATGGCCCTTCGGCCGACGCGCGGACTGATCAACATTTTTGGCAAGGACACGGCTGCGCTCAGTAATGAGGAGGTCGCCGAGACGCGCCGCGGGCTCGGCGTCGTCTTCCAGGATTTCCGGCTGCTGGACCATTTGACGCTTTACGAAAACGTCGCCCTGCCCTTGCGGGTGCTCGGCCGCGAAGAATCGAGCTATCGCGCCGAAGTGACCGAACTCCTGCGCTGGGTCGGCCTCGGCGAACGCGCGCATGCGTGCCCGACGATCCTTTCGGGCGGCGAAAAGCAGCGCGCCGCGATCGCCCGCGCACTGATTTCTCAGCCTAAACTGCTGCTTGCAGACGAACCGACCGGCAACGTCGACCCGACGCTTGCGCGGCGGATCCTGCGCCTGTTCGTCGAGCTTCACAAAGCTGGCACCGCCGTCATCATCGCAACCCATGACTTGACCTTGATGGATCAGTATGAGGAAGCGCGGCGTCTCGTGCTCGCCGACGGCCGGCTTCACATTTTCGAATAGGCGGAAGATGGCCGTGATGCGATTTTCGTCCCCGACCCGCCATGAAGCGTCCGACATCGACGCCGACGCCGAAGAATTTCCGGCGCAAAGCGCGCTGGTGCCGGCAGATTCGGTGCCCGGCCGTTCGCTCGTCATCGTCATTGCGATCATGACGTTTCTTGCCGCGCTTGCCGCCAATGTCGCCATTCTCGTCGCCGACGCCAGCGTGGACTGGCGCGGCGACATCGCGCGCGAGGCGACCGTGCAGGTGCGCCCGGCGCCCGGCCGCGAAATCGAGGCTGACGTCGCGGCTGCGGCGGAGGCGATGCGGCGGACGCCCGGCGTGCGGGAGGCGCGTGTCTACGCCCAGTCCGAATCAGAGGCGCTGCTGACGCCTTGGCTCGGCGAGGGACTGGACCTTTCGGAACTCCCGACGCCCCGCATGATCGTGTTAAAGTTCGAGACCGAAAATCGCCCGGATTTCGAGAGGTTGCGCACGGAGCTCGAGCGCGTCGTCCCCAGCGCCGTGCTCGACGATCACCATGTATTTATTGAGCGGCTTGGCGACATGGCGCGCGCCGCCGTGGCGACCGCCGCGTTCATCTTAATTCTTATCCTCGCGGCCATGGCCGTCGCGGTGGCGTCGGCGACCCGGGCGGCGGTCGCCACCAATCGCGAGATCGTCGAAGTGCTGCATTTGGTTGGCGCCGCCGATGCTTTCATCGCCAGGGAATTTCAGCGCCGCTTCATGGCGTTGGGCTTGCGCGGCGCGCTGATCGGCGGAGGGGGCGCGATCGCCTTTTTCGTCCTGGCGCAGTTTCTCGCCCAGCAATGGCGCGTGACCGGCGGCGGCGAACAGATCGAAGCGATGTTCGGCGAATTTTCGCTTAGTCCCAGCGGCTTCCTTGCGATCGTGCTACTTGCGGGCGGGGTCGCGGCGCTGACCGGCTATTTGTCGCGAGTTATCGTGCTGCGTCATTTGTGGCGCCTCGGTTAAGCTGGCGCCAATAACATCGGCGCCAAAATCAGACTATAGTCGCGTCAGAATCGCATTTCGCGCGTTTAAGGGCATGGGCGAAGGACTCCAGAATTTGACGATGCCCCTGCGCCAGGGAGCGAGCAACGGGTCGAGCGCGGTCCGAAAGATCGCCTGCGCGATCTTGGCAGGCGCCGGTTTTGTCGGCGCGGCGTTTCTCTTTGGTTTTGCGAGCTTCGCGCTGTCGCTGCCGCGAGAGGAATTCGCCGTACCGGCGCCGGCGGAGGGGGTTGTCGCGCTAACCGGCGGTTCGGATCGGGTGCTCGACGCCGCGACCCTGCTGGCGAGCGGACAGGCGCGCCGCATGCTCATCACCGGCGTCAATCGCGCCACCCGCAGCGCCGTCATCGCGAAAATACTGCCGGTGTCGCGCGAGCTTTTCGAGTGTTGCGTCGATCTCGGCTACCAGGCGCTCGATACGGCTGGAAACGCCAAAGAAACGCGCGATTGGGCTCGCCAGCACAACATTACCCGCACGCTCATCGTCGTCACCTCAAATTACCATATGCCGCGCGCTTTGGTCGAAATCTCGGCCGCCCTGCCGGATGTCGAACTCTTTCCGTTTCCGGTCGTCAGCGAGCATATCGACGTCTCGGATTGGGTCAGCAATCTCCGCGTCGCGCGCTTCATCGGTAAGGAATATGTGAAATATCTCGGCTCGTTATTGCGCACCAAAGTCATGAGGGACTTTGACGATTCGGAGCCGCCGCCGCAGCTTCGTCACAGCTTCGCTTCGACTGCAAGCGATCTCCGCTGAGCTTCAGGACAGTTCGTCGACCCACTCCAGCGCTCTGACCGACGCTGAATCAGGCCGCGAGGCAGCGCCTCCGCCGATCCGATCAGCCTCCTCAGGCGGCGGCGCCGGCGCGGTCGGTGTCGAACTGCAGTTTCGCCAGTCGCGCATAAAGACCGCCGGCGGCGATCAGGCTCGCATGCGTCCCCTGCTCCACCAGGCGTCCGTCATCGATGACGACGATGCGATCGGCTTCAAGCACGGTCGCGAGACGATGTGCGATGACGAGGCTCGTGCGCCCCTGCATCACGTCATGCAGCGCCGCCTGCACCAGCGCTTCATTCTCGGCGTCGAGCGCCGAGGTCGCCTCGTCGAGGAGCAGCACCGGCGCGTCGGCCAATATCGCGCGCGCAATGGCGAGACGCTGGCGCTGGCCGCCCGACAGCGTGATGCCGCGCTCGCCGAGCAGCGTGTCGTAGCCCAGCGGCAGCGCCATGATGAAGTCATGCGCCTGGGCGCGTTTGGCCGCGGCGACGATTTTTTCGTTCGACGCCTGTTCGCGGCCGTAGGCGATATTTTCAGCTACTGAAAGACCGAAAATCACCGGATCCTGGGGCGCAAGCGCGATCGCTTTGCGCAGCGCCGCCGGATCGAGGTCGCGCAGGTCGACGCCGTCAAGGGTAACCGCGCCGGAGTCGACATCATAGAATCGAAGGAGCAGCGCAAAGGTCGTCGACTTGCCCGCTCCCGACGGTCCGACAAGCGCGACGCGCTCGCCGGGCTCGACGACGAGCGAGAAATTCTGCAAGGCGGGCCGGTCGGGCGCGGTCGGATAGGCGAAGCGCACATGGTCGAAGGCGATGCGGCCTTTCCAGCGCGCCGGCGGATGAACCGGCCGCGGCGGCGCGACGATGCGCGGCTCTATGGCGAGAATGTCGGCGATGCGTCCGGCGGCTCCGGCGGCGGCGGAGAGTTCGCTCCAGGTCTGCGAGAGCTCGCCCAATGAACTGGCGCCGAGCACCGCGTAAAGGACGAACTGCGACAGAACGCCGGACGTCATGCGCCCCTCGAGCACGTCCTGCGCCCCAAGCCAGAGCACGCCGACGACGCTGGTGAACACGACGAGAATGGCGCCGGCGGTCACCAAGGCGCGCAGCAGCGTCGCCGACTGGGCGGCGTCATAGGCGGCCTCGACTTCGCGGGTGAATCGGCCAGTCGTATAGGCTTGCGCGCCATTGGCCTGCATCGCGCGCACGGCGGAGAGATTTTCGCCGGCATAGGCCGAGGCCTGCGCCAGCGTGTCCTGCGCGTGACGCGAGCGCCGGCGCACCGCCCGGCCGGAGCCGATGAGCGGCAGAACGATGATCGGGATCGCCGCGAGCGCCAGGCCGGCAAGCTTGGGGCTGGTCGCGACCATCATCACGATCGCGCCAAAGAACATGAAGAGATTGCGCAGCGCGACCGACGCCGACGAGCCGAAGGCGGATTTCAGCTGCGTCGTATCCGCGGTGAGCCGCGAGAGCAGTTCGCCGGTCTTCGCCGTGTCGTAGAAGGCGGCGTCAAGAGTCGTGAGATGCTTGAAGAGATCGGCGCGCAGATCGGCGACGACGCGCTCGCCGAGCGTCATGACGAAATAGTAGCGGGTGCCGGAAGCCATCGCGAGCGTCGCGGCGACCGCGATCATCGCCCCGAAATAGGCGTTCACCGCGCCGGCGCTATCGGCGGAAAAGCCGTGATCGATCATGCCGCGCACAGCAAACGGCAGGGTGAGAGTCGCGCCCGCGGCCACGAGTAGCGCGACAAAGGCGAGAATGATCGTTCGCTTGTAGCGCAGCGCATATGGCAGCAGGGGCCGAAGCGGCGCGAGAGCAGCCTTGAAACCGCGATCACCCTTGCGAGCCGCAGGGGCGGCGGCGTTAACGTCAGCGTTCTTCTTGGTCATCGGCAGCGGGTATAGCGTCCGTCTTCGACGAAAACGAATTTGGGTGAACGGTTCGCGATCCTAAGGGGGATCACGAAAGCGCGTGGAAAACGAGACATGCGTTTCGCCAGGGAGTTGAGAAAGAGCCTTCGCTCATCGATTCCTTTTATCTATCATATAATTAGATACGCAAAATCCTGTGCGATCGATGATTGACTCAGCGCCATCTTATGCTAACCTCTGCCTGCGTCGAAATGACGCGCCCCGTTGGGGCGAGAACTCGCCGGGCGAACAAGGCGCGACTCAGGGAACGAAAATAAGAGGAGATAAGAGCAATGGCTAAAGAACTCGAAATCACCACCAACACCTACGTTTTCGCCGGCATCGGCGCGGTCATTCTCGGCGGTCTCGCCTCTGTCGCGCTTGGCGGCTTGGCGAACACGATCGCGGCGGCTGTCGTCGGCGGTCTCGCGGGCGGCTGCCTCGGCCTGTTCTTCTAATTTAGGGCGAATCGCGAGGCGCGGAAAGTTTCGGCCTTCCGCCCTCGACGCGAAGCCGGCAGTCTCAATGACTGCCGGCTTCTCAGCTTTTGACGCTGACTTTTGACATTTGGCGTAAATCATTGAGGGCCAATCAGAGGGACGCCGTGGTCGCGCTCGCCGGCCAGATTTCTCGAGCGCGCTCCCGCAGAACATATTTGCGTATCTTGCCCGTCGAGGTCTTCGGCAGCTCGCAAAAGACCACGTGCCGCGGGCATTTGAAATGCGCCAAATGCTGACGCGTCCAGTCGATCAGCTCCGCCGCCGTCGCCTCTTCGCCGTCCTTCAATTCGACGAAGGCGCAAGGCGTTTCGCCCCATTTGTCGTCGGGGGCGGCGACAACCGCCGCGGCGCGCACCTTGGGATGGCGAAACAGCGCATCCTCGACCTCGATCGAGGAGATATTCTCGCCGCCTGAGATGATGATGTCCTTCGAGCGATCCTTCAGCTGGATATAGCCGTCGGGATGGCGCACGCCCAAATCGCCTGAATGAAACCAGCCGCCGTGGAAGGCCTTTTCCGAGGCGCCCTTGTTTTTCAGATAGCCTTTCATCACCACATTGCCGCGAAACATGACCTCGCCCATCGTGGCGCCGTCGCGCGGCACGGGCCGCATCGTGTCGGGGTCGATCACGTCGAGATTTTCGAGGACGAGATAGCGCACGCCCTGACGCGCCTTCAGCTGGGCCTGCGCGCCGCCCTCGAGCGAATCCCAGTCGTCCTGCCATTCGTTGACGGCGGCGGGACCGTAAGTCTCGGTCAATCCGTAAAGATGGGTGACTTCGAAGCCGGCCGCCTTCATGCCGGCGAGCACCGCTTGAGGCGGCGGCGCCGCGGCGGTGAAGAAGCGCGCGATTCGCGTCAGCGGCCGTTTTTCCGATTCGCTGGCGTTGAGCAGCGTCGACATGACGATGGGCGCGCCGCAAAGATGCGTGACCCCATGTTCGGACATCAGCTCGTAGATGTGGCTCGCGCGCACCTGCCGCAGGCAGACATGTATGCCGGCGTTGACCGAAATCGACCAGGGGAAGCACCAGCCGTTGCAATGGAACATCGGCAGCGTCCACAGATAGACCGGGTGGCGGCCCATGTCCCCGGTCAGCACATTGCCGAGCGCGGTCAGATAGGCGCCGCGATGATGATAGACGACGCCTTTCGGATCGCCCGTCGTGCCGGACGTGTAATTGAGCGAGATCGCGTCCCATTCGTCGCGGGGCGGCGACCATTGATATTCGGCGTCGCCCGAAAGCAGGAATTCCTCATAGTCGAGGGAGGCCAGCCGCTCGCCGGGACCGTCATATTCCGGATCGACATAGTCGATGATCAGGGGTTTCGTCTTGGCGAACGCCAGCGCCTCGAGAATGATTCCGGAAAATTCGCGATCGACGATCAGCGCCTTGGTCTCGGCATGATCGAGGGTGAAGGCGAGGATCGCGGCGTCGAGCCTTGTATTCAGCGTATTCAGCACGCCGCCCATCATCGGCACGCCGTAATGGCATTCGAGCATCGCCGGCGTGTTGGCGAGCATGACGGAAATCGTGTCGCCGCGCCCAAGGCCGGCCTTTTCGAGCGCGCTGGCGAGCCGCCGGCTGCGCGCGTAAAATTCGCGATAATTGCGCCGCAGCGAGCCGTGAACGATGGCGATGCGTTCGGGGAAGACGGCTGCCGCCCGCTCCAGGAAGGTGATCGGCGTCAGCGGCTGGAAATTCGCGGGGTTACGTTCGAGATCGCGATCATAAGGCGAGTCGGTCATCCGGCGAGTCCATGATCCGAAAGGGCGCCGCGCGCCGCTTAGCGAGCGAATTTAATCGCCGCGAAGACAAAACCCGCGAGCGCGATTTTAAGTGAGCGCGGAAGACGTCACAGGCGAAAGATACGCGCGAGAATGAGGTTGATCAATCGGCCCGACCTTCCGTCCGGCGCTATTCGCCGAAATCGACGTCTTTCAGCCGGCTGAACACCCGGTCGGCGTCGAAATTGTCTTCTTCATCCGAGGGCGCCGCCGGTTTGGCCTTGCCGAAGACGTCTTCAGTCGTCGTCGGCGTGGCCCGCGGACTGGTGGTGACGCTCGCCGGCACCAGCGTCTGGCCGTGATCCTCGACCGGCGGTTTGTCCTTCGCCGCGCGGTTGACCTCAAAGTCGAGTTCGATCTGCGAGCACAGTCCGAGCGTGACCGGGTCCATCGGCGTCAACGCCGCGGAATTCCAGTGCGTGCGCTCGCGGATCGCCTTCAGCGTCGTCTTCGTGGTGCCGACCAGACGCATGATCTGGGCGTCCTTCAGCTCGGGGTGATTGCGCACGAGCCACAGAATGGCGTTCGGGCGATCCTGGCGGCGCGAAAGCGGGGTGTAGCGGGGACCGCGCGCCTTCTTGACCTCGGGCACGACCACCTTCGAAACGGAGAGATGAAGACGATGGTCGGAGTTTTTCTCGCCCTTCTCGATTTCCTCGCGGGTCAGCTGCCCCGACGTGATCGGATCATGCCCGCGGATGCCGGCGGCGACTTCGCCGTCGGCGATGCCCTTCACCTCGAGCGGATGCAATTTGCAGAAATCGGCGATCTGATCGAACGACAGCGACGTATTTTCGACGAGCCAGACGGCCGTGGCCTTCGGCATCAGCGGGGCGTTGCTCATCTCGGAAACTCCTCGATCGAGACATAAAGGCGGCGTCCGGCGCCGCGCCTCCCGGCGCCAGCGACCCACAGAACGACCGTCCATGTTGGGATGCCGCCTATATAATCCGCATCCGCCTAAAGCGCAATCAATCCCCTGGCGTCTGGGCTGCAGCCCAGCTTTACTCTCGTTCGCGGGCATGAGCCGGGCGCAATCCGCGCAAATGCGCCGGCAGAAGTTCGCCGATGGTTGCGCCAAAGGCCGCGCCATAGCGATGGAACATGAGCCCGAAGACGATCAGCAGAACGCCGATCCCCGAAAGCGCGAAGGGGAAGAGGATCGAATCCTGAAAGACGCTGCTGGCGAGATAGCCGAGATAGGTCGTAACCCCCACCGCGCCAAACACCGCATAGGCCCGCCGCATCAGGAACACCGACAGGAAAATCAGCGCGACGTTGATGACGCAGTAGAGCGCCTTGCCGAGTTCGTCGCCGCTGTGCTGCGCCGTCAACCCGCCCCAGAAGGCCATCAAACCGAATAGATGCAGCCAGAAGGCGAAATCGCCCCCGCGCCAGCGTTTGAGGTCGACGAGCCAGGCGACGGCGAGCACGGCAAGGCCGAAATACATGCTCACGCTCGCCCGCTGATCCCATGAAAACTCCTGAACGCCCATCAGCAACGGCGTGAGGTCCATCGACATGAACCAGAGCGAGAAGGCGATGATCATCACGAGGAACGGGAAAGGAAAGGCGAGCAGCGCCAGGCCGGCTGCGCCGATCGTCCCCAGCTCCATCAGAAGCCAGCTCGATTTGACCCAGACGTAAAAATCGCCGTAGGGACGCGCCTCTCCGGCCGGGCTGACGCCGAACATCGATTGCAGCGCGAAAATCGCCAGCGGCGCCATGCCGACCGCGCAGGCGATAAGCAAACCGCCCGGCGTGCGCAGATCGCGCTTCTTCCATAGATAGGCGCCGGCAGAGGCGAACAGGACGCCATAGACGAGCGCCGTGACGAGAAGCGCCTTGTCGCCCCAGAGGCCGAAGGCCGTCGTCGAGAACATGCCCATGGCGCCGAGCACGATCAGCGCGCCGGCGTACCAGAGCACATTGACGACGTCATAGCGCGGCGCCTGGGACGTCGCCTCCGCCGCCGCCGCGCGTCCCGACGCCAGGAATTGCGACAGCCGCTCGAATGTCGCGGCGTCGATCGCGCCCGCGTCGCGGGCGGCGGCGATATCATCGATGGTGTAACGGACCTTCATGGCGCTGCTCCTTTGCGGCGCCATTCAACATGACGCGGCACAAGAAACTTTGTGCAAACGCACAACAGCGTAGCCCTTCCCGGCGGATTTGACAGCACCCGCCGCTTGCGCCCATCTAACCGCCAACGCCTCCTGCGCGAAGGATGAGATGCAACAGCGAATGTCGGGCCTGACCTACGCCGAAGCCGGCGTCGACATCGACGCCGGCAATCGGCTTGTCGACATGATCCGACCCGCCGTCCGTTCGACGCGGCGGTCCGGCGCCGACGGCGAAATCGGCGGCTTTGGCGGCGTGTTCGACCTTAAGGCGGCTGGTTTTTCCGACCCCGTGCTCGTCGCGGCCAATGACGGCGTCGGCACCAAGGTGAAAATCGCGATCGAATCCGGCCTCCATGACACGATCGGAATCGATCTCGTCGCGATGTGCGTCAACGATCTTGTCGTTCAAGGCGCCGAGCCGCTCTTCTTTCTCGATTATTACGCGACTGGAAAGCTCGAGCCGAACGCCGCCGCGGCGGTGGTGAAGGGCATCGCCGCCGGTTGCGTCGAGGCCGGCTGCGCGCTGCTTGGCGGCGAGACCGCCGAAATGCCCGGCCTCTATGCGCGCGGCGACTATGATCTCGCCGGATTCGCGGTCGGCGCCGTCGAGCGCAACCGCCTCCTGCCCCGCGACGTCTGCGCAGGCGACGTCGTCTTTGGCCTGCCCTCCTCCGGCGTCCACGCCAACGGCTTTTCGCTCGTGCGCAATATCGTGAAGCGCGCCGGACTGGCCTGGAACGCTACGGCGCCTTTCGCGCGCGATCTCAATCTCGCCAAGGCGCTGCTGACGCCGACGCGCATCTATGTGAAGCCGCTTCTCGCCGCTCTGAAGGCGACGCCGCATATCGCCGCCCTCGCCCATATCACCGGCGGCGGCTTTCCCGACAATCTGCCGCGCGTTCTGCCGGGCGGGCTCGGCGTCTCGCTCGATCTGTCGGCTTTCGACGTTCCGCCGGTGTTCCGCTGGCTGGCGGCGACCGGAGAGATCGCGCCAGGCGAGATGCTGCGCGCGTTCAACTGCGGAATCGGCATGGTCGTCGTGGCCTCGGCGCCCGCCGCCGGCGAGGTGGAGGCTGCGTTGCGCGCCGCTGGCGAAAAGCCCCTGCGCATCGGCGAAATCATCGACGCCGACGGCGCGGAGCGGGTCGTTACGCGCGGAACCTTGGCGTTGTGAGGCGGTTGCGCACCGCCATTCTGATTTCCGGTCGGGGCTCCAACATGGACGCGCTGATCGCAGCCGCAAAGGACGCGAGCTTTCCGGCCGACATCGCGCTCGTGCTCTCGAACCGTCCGGATGCGCCCGGCCTCGCCAAGGCGAAGACCGCGGGCGTCGCGACCGCCGCGGTCGATCACAAGATTTACGCGGGCCGTGAGGAATTCGAGCGCTCGCTGCAACTTCTGCTCGAGACCTATCGCATCGAATTCATCTGCCTCGCCGGCTTCATGAGGCTCTTCACGCCCTGGTTCATCAACCAGTGGCGCGGGCGGATGCTCAACATTCACCCTTCGCTGCTGCCTGCCTATCGCGGTCTCGATACGCATGAGCGGGCGCTGGCGGACGGCGTGAAGATTCACGGCGCCACGGCGCATTTCGTCGTGCCCGAAATGGACGAAGGTCCGATCGTGGCGCAAGCCGCCGTGCCGGTGCTCGACGACGACACGCCGCAAACGCTCGCCGCGCGGGTCCTCGCGCAGGAACATGTCATCTATCCGATGGCGCTGCGGCTGGTGGCGTCGGGCGCCGTGCGGATAGAGCGCAATCGGGTGATCGGCGCGCTTGCGCCTCATGAAGCGACGCTTATCGTTCCTGACATGTTAGCGGCGCAAAAGAGGCTTTCATGACCATCACGCTTTATTGCTTTCGTCCCGCCGCCGGACTGCCCGACGCATCGCCTTTCGTGACGAAGGCGATGCTTCTCTTGAAGATCGCGGGGCTCGACTATGTCGAAGACCGCGGCGGCTTCTCCAAGGCGCCGAAAGGCAAGCAGCCCTACATCGATGACGATGGCGACATCGTCGCCGACTCGACTTTCATCCGTTTTCATATCGAACAGAAATACGGCGCGGACTTCGACGCGCATTTGAGCGAAACGCAAAAGGCCGTCGGCTGGTGCGTCGAGAAAATGTGCGAGGAGCATCTCTATTGGATCATCGTCCGCATGCGCTGGATGGACGACGCCAATTTCGAACGCGGTCCGGCGCGTTTTTTTGAGAGCGCGCCGGCGATCGTGCGCCCGCTGGCGAAATGGTTCATTCGCCGCCGGATCGCCAAATCTCTCTGGGCGCAGGGCATGGGCCGTCACGGCGCTGCGGAAATCGACGCGCTCGGCAAACGCGACGTCGAAGCGCTGTCGACGCTGATCGGCGACAAGCCCTATCTGTTCGGCGATGCGCCCTGCGCCGCCGACGCCACCGTCTTCGCCTTCGTGGCGTCGGTCCTATCGCCGATGGCCGAAAGCGCCGTTCGCGACGCCGCGCTCTCGAAGCCCAATCTCGTCGCCTATCGCGACAGGATCATGCAGAGCTATTTTCCGCAGACCGCGCGGTCCTGACCGGCGGTTCCCGATCAGCCGACGATTTCGTTGCCGGAAAAGAACTGCGCGATTTCGATCGCAGCCGTTTCCGGCGCGTCGGAGCCATGCACCGAATTCTCGCCGACGCTCAGCGCATGTTCCTTGCGGATCGTCCCCGACGCGGCGTTGGCCGGATTGGTCGCGCCCATGACTTCGCGGTAGCGCGCGATGGCGTTTTCGCCTTCGAGCACTTGGACGACGACCGGTTCGGAAATCATGAAATCGACGAGTTCGCCGAAAAACGGTCGCTCCTTATGCACGGCGTAAAAGGCTTCCGCCTGCTCGCGCGTCATGCGGATGCGCTTCTGGGCGACGACTCGCAGGCCCGCGTTTTCGATCAGCGCGTTGATCTTGCCGGTCAGATTGCGCTTCGTCGCGTCGGGCTTGATGATGGAGAAAGTGCGTTCGATCGCCATAGAGCGCATCGCCTCGTCGTTGGAGAAAGGTCAGGCGTCGCGCTTATATCGGGCGTCCCGCGGGGCGGCAAGCCTACAGAGCTTCAGCCTTTTCCACTTCCCTGGTTTGCGGCCCCGGCCGTACCTGCGTCGCGGGATCGTTGCGATCCTTGCGCCAATAGGGATGGTGGAAATGCAGGACGCGATCGCCGTTGTAGGAGGCGACGGCGTTATCGAAGGTGATCGCGCCGATCCGCCGCCAATCGCGGAACGTCCCCTTCTTGAATCCGGTGCGACCGGTCACTTCGCCATCGTCGGTGACCTCGATGGTCAAGACAATGTTGCGCTTAGGGGCCGGATCGCCCTTGTCGAACATCATCGCCAGCAATTCGTCGCGTGAATCCAGTCCCTCTCCTTCAATTCGCGGATGGTTCGGCGCAAGCTTCAAGCGCATGAAGCGCGGCGCGCGCGTCGGAAGATTGGGAGGTTTGTCGAGTTCGGCGATTTCGTGGAGTTGGCGCTCGGTGGCGTTCGTATCGATGATGGTGAAAACCACGCCCGCGGCCATGATGATCGGCGAGGTCGGCCAATCATTCGACAGAGTGACATCCGGCGCGTTGAGGAATTCGACATCGTTGATGTGGCGCGTCGTCGCGCCGACGATATCGTCGATTGTGAAGAAGTTCGCGGTGGGGAGCGGCTCTCGATGATTTGGGTCGGTCGTCGGGAAAAGCTTGCCGGCGATTCCCTGCCCGCGCGGTTTTCCGCGGTGCACCGCGCCGCCGTTCGAATAGCGCGCGACGATGAGCGCCCGACTGCCCTTCTGGAAATAGCCGGTGTAGCCGCTGTCCTCGGTGATTTCCCATAGTCCGGTCAGCACGACCCCCCAAGGATGAACGATGCGCCTGAACCCCTTTCGGTCAGGTCCCCACCTCAGATCGCCGCGCGAGTCGACCGATCGCCCAGCAGCTTGCGTGAGGAAATGCTTGCCCTTCCACAATTCGCGCATCACATCGAAAAAGGTCGGCATCACGAAGGGGAGCGGCGGCTCTCCCTCCCTGCCCCATACCTTTTGATAGGGATTGGCGAAAACCGCGTCGCGAACCTCGCTGAATCGTGAGCCGCGATAAACGCGGTCTTCATCGCGCATTCCGATAGCGCCGAAATCGTTCGGGTCCATACTCTGTCCCTTCATGCAATCAATTTCGAGAAATCGGGCCTCCTCCAATTGGATGACTTTATCGGGCCCAGATCGATTGTCCAGTTTTGCTCAGCAATAAGCCCTCGCGACGCCAATGAAATCATTGGCGACGAGGCTCGCGCCGCCCACGAGCGCGCCGTCGACATTCGCGACGCTCAGCAACTCACGCGCGTTCGACGGCTTGACGGAGCCGCCGTAGAGAATGCGAACGTCCGCGCTCTTGCCGCCGCCGAGCCGCGCCTCGATCCGTTCGCGAGCGAAAGCATGCATCTCGGCGACGTCTTCGACCGTTGGCGTCAAGCCGGAGCCGATCGCCCATACCGGCTCATAGGCGACGACGATGTGGCTCGGCGCATCGGCGGGCAGCGAAGCCTCGATCTGCGCACCAACGACGTTCAGCGCTTCGCCCGCTTCGCGCTCGGCGCGCGTTTCGCCGACGCAAATGATCGGCGCAAGCCCGGCGCGCAAGGCGGCCGACGCCTTGGCCTTGACGTCGGCGTCGGTCTCGCCGTGATCCAAACGGCGTTCGCTGTGGCCGACGATGACGTAAGACGCGCCGGCGTCCTTGAGCATTTCGGCGGAAATGTCGCCCGTATGGGCGCCGCAGGGCGCGGCATGGCAGTCCTGTCCGCCAAGCCCCAGGCCGCCGCGCGCCGCGATATCGCGCGCCAGCGCGATCAGCGTGGCCGGCGGGCAGACGATCAATTCGGCCCGTAGGCGGAGCGCCTCGTCATAAGCGGCGCCCATCGCCTCGATTTCGGCAAGCGAGGCGCGCAGACCGTTCATTTTCCAGTTTCCGGCGACGAGCGGGCGGCGGGTCATGCAAAGCGCTCCTGACGTTCGAAATGGGTAACAGAGCGGCGGGCGCGCAACAATCCGCAGGGGAAAGCGCAACCGTCAGCGACGCGCTGTCATTGCGCTGTCACTTATTTCGATATATCTGGATTTATGGAAATAGAAACGGCGCTTGCCTGTCTCGCCGCGCTTTCACAGCCGACGCGGCTCGAAGCCTTCCGATTGCTTGTGCGGCATGAGCCCGAAGGCCTGCCGGCCGGGGACGTCGCCCGCGCGCTCTGTGTGCCGCAGAACACGCTGTCGGCGCATCTCAACGTCCTGTCGCAAGCCAGGCTCGTGGTCAGCGCGCGCAGCGGGCGCAGCATCGTCTACCGCGCCGATCTTTCGCGGCTCAACGCGCTGGTCCGCTTTCTCGCCGAAGACTGCTGCGGCGGCGCGGCATGCGCGCCCGCCGACGCCCTTTCACGCATCAAATGCGAGTGACGACAATGACCGACAAAATCTACAACGTGCTGTTCCTTTGCACCGGCAACAGCGCGCGTTCGATCATGGCCGAGGCGCTGCTGCGCGCACGCGGCGGCGGCCGGTTCAACGCTTTTTCCGCCGGCAGCCATCCCAAGGGCGAGGTCAACCCCTACGCGATCTATACGCTGGAGACGATGGGCCTTCCTACCGAGGGCTATCGGTCCAAGAAATGGGATGAGTTCGCTCGCCCGGACGCGCCGCGGATGGATTTCGTCTTCACCGTCTGCGACAGCGCGGCGGGCGAAATCTGCCCGGTCTGGCCCGGTCAGCCGATGACGGCGCATTGGGGGATCGAAGATCCGGCGGCCGTCGACGGAAGCGATATAGAGAAGCAGCGCGCCTTCGCCACCGCCTTCCGCTATCTGCGCAACCGGATCGATCAGTTCTGCGCCATTCCGCTGCATCGTCTCGACAGACTGGCGCTGAGCCAGCGTCTTCGCGAGATCGGCGATATGGAAGGCGCAACATCGCCGAAGGCCATTGCGGGGTAAGCCATGACCATCTTCGAACGCTATCTTTCGCTCTGGGTCGCGCTTTGCATTATCGCCGGTGTCGCCCTCGGCCATTTCGTTCCCGGCGTGTTTCACGCGATCGGCGCGATCGAGATCGCCAAGGTCAATCTGCCGGTCGCCGCGCTGATCTGGCTGATGATCACGCCGATGCTGATGAAGATCGACTTCGCCGCGCTCGCCGAAGTCGGACGTCACTGGCGCGGCATCGGCGTGACGCTTGCCGTCAACTGGGCGGTGAAGCCTTTTTCGATGGCGCTGCTCGGATGGCTCTTCATCGGCTATCTGTTTCGGCCCTATCTGCCGGCTGACCAGATCGATTCCTATATCGCCGGCCTCATCCTGCTGGCGGCGGCGCCTTGCACCGCGATGGTGTTCGTGTGGTCGAATCTGACCAAGGGCGAGCCGCATTTCACCTTGAGCCAGGTCGCGCTCAATGACGCGATCATGATCGTCGCCTTCGCGCCGATCGTCGGGTTGCTGCTTGGACTGTCCTCGATCGTCGTGCCATGGGACACGCTGTTCCTCTCCGTGGTCCTCTATATCGTCGTGCCGGTGATCGCCGCTCAGCTTATGCGCAAGCGACTTCTCGCGGCGGGCGGCGAAAAGCGTCTCGCGAAAACGCTCGCGAAAATCGGCCCGGCGTCGCTCGTGGCGCTGCTCGCGACGCTCGTCCTGCTCTTTGGTTTTCAAGGAGAACAGATCATCCGCCAGCCCGCGATCATCGCCATGCTCGCGGTTCCGATATTGATCCAGGTCTATTTCAACGCCGGACTGGCCTATCTGCTCAATCGCGCGACCGGCGAGGCGCATTGCGTCGCCGGCCCTTCCGCCTTGATCGGCGCAAGCAATTTCTTCGAACTCGCGGTCGCGGCGGCGATCAGCCTGTTCGGCTTCGATTCCGGCGCCGCGCTCGCCACAGTCGTCGGCGTCCTGATTGAAGTTCCGGTGATGCTGAGCGTCGTCTGGATCGTCAATCGGAGCAAGGGCTGGTATGAGCGCGGAGCGCTTCGATCTTCCGATCGAATCTCCGCGCCCCTCGATCTACCCTGAGCTTAGCAGAGTCGGTAACCGTAAGCCGCAAGCTGCCGCCCGGTGATGCGCAGCATCGGACCGGGCGCTTGATTGCCGTTGCGGTAGACATGCGCCATGAAGACCCGTCGCAAGGCGGGCTTATAATGGGCGGCGAAGACAGCGGTCATGCGTGGATCGATGACGCCCCCCTCGGGCCCGCCGAACCAGGGCGCATGGAAGCCGAACACCGCGCCTTCGGAAACGCAGGAATTGTGCGACGCCAAATAAAGCGTGCACGAGGAGTCGCACTCGGTCGGGCCGATCCGAATATGCTCGCCCCGAGACTCCGCCCGCGCAAGTCTGGCTTGATATTTCTCCACGCGTCCGCCGTAGTCCGGGGCCATCACGTCAAAGGCGTGCGCCGGAGCTGTCAACAGTACAGCCGTCATCATTCCTGCAAGACCAAGAGATCGCAGCATAGGACTTCCTTTTTGGGGCGCTCGAAAGTGGGCGGTCGCGCCGCCGAATGGCTGTCAGGGCTCAGTCGACCGAGCGCATGTCTCGGGCCCTTTGGGAAGGGGAAGGGCTGCGACTCACGCCTCTTCCAGCTTCAGCGTTTCATTTTTTAAACAAGGGTGAATCGCTGTGCAAGCGGGGCCTTAACTTTGTGGTTAAATTTTTTTGAAGATGAAGCTTGCCGGGACCAAAATTCGCCCTAGCGCAGTAACCGAGACAGTTTCGATCCGCAGCCGAATTTGCTGTCGAGCAGCGCGGCGGCTACGTCCCGCGTTAGGCGGAATGTCTATGCCTGGAATGCGGCGGATTGACGATGCTGCTTACTGTAGCCGCATCTAGCGCTTGCGCTTCTTCTCTACGTCCATCGCGAGCGACTTGCCCAGAATGTGCTCGTCGCGCCCGATGACATGCGCGCTGGCGCCGACGATGAGCGGATCGGGGCCATGAACGACGCTATGCGCCTTGTTCGGGTAATCGAGGCTCGACAGAAAGTGCTGCATGCAATTGAGGCGGGCGCGCTTCTTGTCGTCCGATTTGATGACGATCCAGGGCGCGTCGGCGGTGTCGGTAAAGAAAAACATCGCCTCCTTGGCCTCGGTGTAATCGTCCCATTTGTTCATCGACGCGCGATCGATCGGCGACAGTTTCCACTGCTTGAGCGGATCGTGCATGCGCGAACGGAACCGGCGCTGCTGCTCTTCGCGCGTCACCGAGAACCAATATTTATAGAGGCGCATGCCGGAGCCGACGAGCATGCGCTCGAGTTCGGGACATTGGCGCATGAAGTCGAGATATTCATTCGGCGTGCAGAAATTCATCACGCGCTCGACGCCGGCGCGGTTGTACCAGGAGCGGTCGAAGAAGACGATTTCTCCCGCGGCGGGCAGGTGCTGGACGTAGCGCTGGAAATACCATTGGGAGCGCTCGCGCTCGGAAGGCTTCTCGAGGGCGACGACCCGGGCGCCGCGCGGGTTGAGATGCTCCATGAACCGCTTGATCGTGCCGCCCTTCCCGGCCGCGTCGCGCCCTTCGAACAGCACCACGATGCGTTGACCGGTCTCCTTCACCCAATTCTGCGCTTTCAGCAGCTCCACCTGCAGCAGCGCCATGTGCCGCAGATAAACCTTTTCGCTTAGGCGCGTCTTGTAGGGAAATTCGCCCGATTCAAACGCCTTGCGGATCGCTTCGGAATCGGCGCGCAGTCCGCGAACGTCCCGGTGGGGCGCATGGACGGGCGTTTCGCCTGGGACCTTCTGAACGACCGCGGGCGCATCCTCGATTTTTACCGCCGGCGCCCCGGCGCCGGTTTCGGCGGTGTCTTCCATTGTCGACTGCCATAGTTGGGTTTCGCCTCGCCCGCGCCGCTCCGGATGTCCAAGGCTCGGGCGCGGCGTCAGCTCGGGGCGAACCTGCAAGCTTTCGGAATATAAAAGCAACCGGGCATTTCGACGCTTCGGCGATCCGGGCGTCCGGCGCATTGCAACAGGGCCGCCTGCTCCCTATAGTCCGCCGCCAAAAGCCGGGAAGCCGGTTCGAACGCACCCAAGGAAGCACCCCTCATGTTAGAAGGCCTGCGCGTCGCTTCGCAGAACTGGATCGGCCGCGCGATCATGGCGCTGGTGATGGGCGTCATCGTGGTCAGTTTCGCGATCTGGGGCGTCGGAGACGTCTTTCGCGGCATGACGTCACAACGCCTCGCCCGCGTCGGCTCCGGCGAAGTCTCGGTCGAGGCCTTCCGCAGCGCCTATCAGAACGAGCTTCGTCGCATTCAACAGCGGCTGCGGCGCGCGATCACCAATGAGGAGGCGCGCCAGTCGGGACTCGACCTGCAGATTTTGGAGCGTCTGGTCACCGAGGTGGCGCTCGATCAAAAAGCGCGTCAGCTCCAGCTGGCGGTCAGCGATGAGACCGCCCAACGCCTGCTCGCGTCCGAAAAAGTGTTCCAGGGCCCGGACGGCAAATTCGACGCCGCGCGTTTCAAGCAGATCGCCAATGACGCCGGCTTCACCGAGCGCGGCTTTCTCGCCGATCAGAAGAACGCCTATCAGCGCAAGATGATCACCGACATCGTCGTCGCCGGAGTCGAGCCGCCGAAACTGATGATCGAGGCGATCCACCGCTTCCGCAATGAATCTCGGACAATCGATTATGTCGTTCTGCCGCCGTCACTGGTCGCCGCGGCGTCCGCGCCGTCCGATGAGGAGCTAAAGAAATACTTCGACGAACGTGAGCAGAGCTTCCGCGCCAAGGAATATCGCAAGCTGACGACGCTCGTCGTCAGCCCTTCGGCGATCGGCAAGCCGGAAAGCGTTTCGGCCGAGGACGCGCGCAAGTTTTACGACGAGGTGAAGTCGAAGCGCTACGGGACGCCGGAAAAGCGCGACGTGCAGCAGATCGTGTTCAAGACCGACGAGGAAGCCCAAGCGGCGATCGCCAGGCTGAAAGCCGGCGGCGACTTTGAGGCGCTGGCGGCGGAGCTGAAACTTAATCCCAAGGACGTGAATCTCGGATTGGTCGAGCTACGCGATTTCGGCGATCCGAAAGTCGGGGCGGCGGTCTTCGCGCTCCCCCAGCCGGGACTGACCGAGCCGATCCACACGGCCTTTGGCGCCGTCGTGTCGCAGGTCAAAAGCATCACCCCTGCGGTCTACAGCAAGACTTTCGAACAGGCCGAGCCGGAGCTTCGCGCGGAAATCGCCGCGCAGCGCGCGACGCCGGACGTGCGCAAGCTCCACGAGGCGATCGAAGATCAGCGCGCCTCCGGCAAGACGCTGGCCGAAGCCGCGAAGGCGGTGGGGCTGGAGACGAGCGTTTACGACGCCGTCGACGACGCCGGCAATGACCGAAGCGGCAAGCCGAACGCAAATCTTCCCGCCGGTCCGGACCTCGTCAAGGCGGCCTTCGCGTCGGACGTCGGCGTCGACAACGACACTGTCGCGACGCGCGACGGCGGCTATGTTTGGTACGAGGTCAATAGCGTCGAGCCGGCGCGGCAGAGGACGTTCGATGAGGTGAAAAACGCCGTCGCCGAGGCGATGCGCGGCGAGGCGGCGCAAAAGGCGCTGGCCGCCAAGGCCGAAGAAATCGTCGCCAAGCTGAACGCTGGCCAGCCGATCGAAGACCTCGCCAAGCAGCTTGGCGTTCAGACGCAGCGCGCCAATGAGGTGAAACGCGAAGCGCGTCCGGACTTCAACTCCAATGTGATCGTACAATTCTTCGAGGTTTCGCCGCGCAACGCCGGCTCTGTCGTCGTCGACAATGGACGGCTGGTGTTTTTCGTTCGCGACGCGACGACCCCTGTCTTCGATACAAATTCGATCGAATCGAAGACGATCGCTCAGCAATTGAAGCCGGCGTTGGATAACGACCTGCTCGAGCAATATGTCGGCGGCCTGGAGAAGGCGCTCGGCGTCGACATCAACCAGCGGGCGCTCGAAGCCGCGACCGGAGCGGAACGCGACAGGTGAGCGGCGCGCTGTTCGAGCCAGATTTCGACGCCTTCGGACCCGAATACGACGCGGGACGGCCGCAGCTCATCGTCACGCGCCTCGTCGCCGATCTCGAAACGCCGGTCTCCGCCTATCTCAAGCTCACGCGCGATCGGCGCGGCGCCGCGTTTCTGCTGGAGTCGGTCGAAGGCGGCGCGGCGCGCGGCCGCTACTCGATGATCGGCCTTGACCCCGACCTGATCTTTCGCGTCGTCGGAGACAGGGCGGAAATCAATCGCGCCGGGCTCGATGGCGCGAACGGCTTCACGCCTTGCGACGCGGCGCCGCTTGCCGCCTTGCGTCAGCTCATCGCCGAGTCCGCCGTGCCGCAGGCTGTCGGCCTGCCGCCGATGGCCGCGGGCGTGTTCGGCTATCTCGGCTACGATATGGTGCGCCAGATGGAGCGCCTCGCGCCGGCGAAGGACGACAAGTTCGGCGTTCCCGACGCGCTGTTCGTGCGTCCGACCCTGATGATCGTCTTCGACACGGTCCGCGACGAAATCTCGATTGTCACGCCCGTCCGGCCAAGACCGGGCGTTGTGGCTAAGCCGGCCTATGAAGCGGCGCTGGCGCGTCTCGACAAAGTCGTCGCGACGCTGGAGGCGCCGCTCGAGCATCGCGACGGCGGAATGGACGCGCAGCTTCACGCTCAGGAGCCGGTCTCCAATACGCCGCAGGCGCGCTTCCTCGAAATGGTCGAGCGCGCCAAAGAATATATTCGCGCCGGCGACATCTTTCAGGTCGTGCTGTCGCAGCGCTTCACCGCGCCCTTCGCTCTGCCCGCCTTTGCGCTCTATCGCGCGCTGAGGCGCGTCAACCCGGCGCCTTTCTTATGCTTTCTCGATTTTGGCGACTTCCAGATCGTTTGTTCGAGTCCGGAAATCCTCGTGCGGGTCGCCGAAGGCAAAGTGACGATCCGTCCGATCGCCGGCACGCGCTGGCGCAGCGAGGTCAAGGCCGAGGACGAACGTCTCGCCGCCGATCTCCTCGCCGACGAAAAGGAACGCGCCGAACATCTGATGCTGCTCGATCTCGGCCGCAACGATGTCGGCCGCGTCGCAAAGACCGGAACGGTGCGCGTCACCGACAGTTTCACCATCGAGCGCTACAGTCACGTGATGCACATCGTCTCCAATGTCGAAGGCGAACTCGATGCGCGCCACGACTGCATCGAGGCGCTCGCCGCCGGTTTTCCCGCCGGCACCGTCTCCGGCGCACCGAAAGTGCGCGCGATGGAGATCATCGACGAGCTCGAGGCCGACAAGCGCGGCATCTACGGCGGCTGCATCGGCTATTTCGGCGCGGGCGGACAAATGGACACCTGCATCGTATTGCGCACGGCGATCGTCAAGGACGGCAAGATGCATGTGCAGGCCGGCGCCGGCGTCGTCTACGACAGCGAACCGGAATATGAAAACCGCGAATGCGTCAACAAGGCGAAAGCGCTGTTTCGCGCCGCCGAGGAAGCGGTTCGCTTCGCAGCGCGCGCGCGGCGCGGCGCGGCCAGTAACAATTCCGCATAAGCGCGCGGACAGCAAAAAGGGCGGCGGCGTATCTCATGGACGGCCCAACGATCTACGACGACGGCGACGATCCTTCCCGCGCGATCCGCGTCGGCGAACCCAATGGCGCCGACGCCGCGAAATGGGGAATCCTGCTCTCGCGCTTCATGCGCATCGTCGCCCTGTTTTGGCTTGTACAGGGCTTGATGCAATGGCGGATCATTCTCGCCGCCGACCGTTCGATATTCGAAACCATGCCCCAGAGCGCCGCCTTCGCCGTCATTTTCTTCGCGGTGCTCGATCTGATCGCCGGCGTCGGCCTGTGGCTGGCGACGCCGTGGGGCGGCGTGTTGTGGCTGCTGGTGGCGAGCGCGCAGATTTTTCTCACGCTCAGCATGCCGAAATTCTTCATCGGCGGCTATTGGCTGATCGGCGTCGACGCCGTGCTGATCGCCATGTATTTCGGCCTGACCTTCGAGGCCGGACGCGACGTCGACGCGCAGCGCATGCGCGAACGCCGCCGTCGCCGCAAATTCGACGGAAAGCCGCCAAAACCTTCTTGAGCGACAAGCTTCGTTAGCGGCGCATTAGCGTAAATCGAAGGTTTAGGTTCATCTCTCATTCACCGCAATGCGGCGGCGTCGCGGTAAACGCGCGATTCAGCCTGTTGCTTAAACCGCTTTTCATCCGCCTCGATCTAATTTGACCTCATCAAACGCCGATCAAGAGATGCCTGACGCATCCGACGTGATGGAGAAGACGATGAGCGCCGTGACCAAGACCATGCCCCCGGCCCGCGAGAATCGCGTCGGCGAAATCCGGCCAGTGTATCTCGAGGCGCTGACGCTGGTCGAACGCCTCCATCGCCGATTGCTCGACGTCGTCAAGGACGAATTCGATCGCCGCGATCTCGGCGACGTCAACTCGGTGCAGGCGCTGCTGCTCTACAATATCGGCGACAAGGAACTGACTGCGAGCGAGCTGCGCACGCGCGGCTATTATCTCGGCTCCAATGTTTCCTACAACGTCAAGAAGCTTGTCGAGACGGGCTATATGCATTACGCGCGCTCGCGCCTCGACCGCCGCTCGGTGCGCATCAGCCTGACCCCGAAAGGCAAGCAAATTCACGACATCGTCGCCCAGCTTTATGAGAAACACGCGCTGACCGTTGAGCAGATCGGCGGCGTGTCCTGCGATGAGTTCCGCAGCCTTAACGCCTCGCTTTCGCGGCTGGAGCGTTTCTGGACGGATCAAGTCCGTTATCGGCTCTGATCCGGTCTCGCGCGTTTTCTCGTCTTTCGCCTGCTCTCTCGTCTCTCGCCGGCAAGCGCCTCAGGGCCGCTTCGCCGGCGCTTTTCGTTTCCGGACCCGCGCCCTAGCGCAAGCCGGCCGCCGGCCCTATCTTACGCACTGTCAACCACGACCCAGGACGCCCACATGAGATGGTCCGTCACGATCGGCTCCTTCAAGGGAACCGCCGTGCGCATTCACGTCACATTCCTGCTGCTCTTGGGCTGGATCGGCTTTGCGGCCTTTCAGCGCGGCGGCGCCGTCGCGGCGCGCGACAGCGTATTATTCATCGTCGCGATATTCTTCTGCGTCGTGCTGCACGAGTTCGGCCACATATTGACCGCGCGCCGCTATGGAATCGTCTCAACCGAGATCACCCTGCTGCCGATCGGCGGAGTCGCCGACATGGAGCGGATGCCCGACAAGCCGGGACAGGAGTTGCTGATCGCGCTCGCGGGTCCGGCGGTCAATCTCGTCATCGCCGTCGCGCTGATCCTGTTTCTGGGCGCCGTCGACCTCACCGACGCGATCGAGATCGGCGATCCATCCGTCAATCTTCTGAAGCGGCTGGCCGCGGTCAATATTTTCCTCGCGGCCTTCAACCTGATCCCCGCCTTCCCGATGGACGGCGGCCGCGTGCTCCGCGCCGCTCTGTCGATCTGGATCGGCAAGGAACGCGCGACCCGCATCGCCGCCCAGATCGGTCAGGGCTTTGCGTTTCTCTTGGGTTTCATCGGACTGTTCGGCAATCCGCTGCTGCTGTTCATCGCGATTTTCGTCTATATCGCGGCCGCCAGCGAAGCGCAGATGACTTCGATGTCGGAAGCCGCGCGCGGTCTGAAAGCCGCCGACGCCATGGAGACGCGCATCGCCGTGATCGACCGCGGCTCGACCGTGCGGGAGGCGATCGACATTCTTCTGGCCACGTCCCAGGACGAATTTCCGGTCGTCGACGCCTCGCGCCGTCTGAGCGGCTTCCTGTCCCGGTCGAACATCATCGAAGCCCTGCGGGATTCCGAGCCCGGCGCGCCGATCGCGCCCTTCGTGCGCCGCGAGCCCGTCACCATCGGCGTCGGCGAGACCATCGACGCCGCTCTGCCCAAGCTCACCGGAGGCGAAACAGTCGGCGTGACCGACGCTGACGGGCGGCTCCTGGGCCTGCTGACCCGGCAATCGCTGGCCGAGATCATGATGATCAGAGACGTTCGGCCGGACTGGCGCTTCGCGCCGCGTGACGACAGCCCTCGAACAGTTGCCTAAGCCCGGCCGGCGGCCTATTGCACTCTTTAGAACCGCGCCAAAGAGCCCCAACCAGGAGCGCCGGACCCGCAGCCCAATGTCCAACGTCACGCTCATCGACAATTACGACAGCTTCACCTTCAACCTGGTTCATTATTTCGGCCAGTTGGGCGCGAACGTCACCGTTCATCGAAACGACGCGGTGTCGGTCGCCGAAGTGCTCGCCGGCGGGCCCGACGCGATCGTGCTGTCGCCGGGCCCCTGCACGCCGCATGAAGCCGGCATTTGCATGGAGCTGATTTCGGCCGCCGCCGAGAGCGTGCCGATTTTCGGGGTTTGCCTCGGCCATCAGTCTATCGGCGAGGCCTTCGGGGGCGACGTTATTCGGGCGCCCTTGCCGATCCACGGCAAGATGGCGACGATCCTGCACCACGGCGACGCCGTTTTTCGCGGACTCGACGGGCCTTTCCAGGCGACGCGCTATCACTCGCTGATCGTCAGTCGCGACACGCTGCCCGACTGCCTGCGGATAACCGCCGAGACGCCGGACGGGCTGATCATGGCGCTGTCGCACAAGACGCTGCCGACGCATGGCGTGCAGTTCCATCCCGAGAGCATCACCTCTCAGCACGGCCACAAGATTCTGCAGAATTTCCTGGATCTTGCGCGGGAATGGAACGAGGGCCCGCGGCGCCGCGAGAAGGCCGCGTGACAGGGTCCGGCAGTCGGCAACAGGCAGTCGGTTGTCGGGATAAATAGACTTATCGCCCACTGCCTATTGCCGACTGCCACCCCTTGTTGGCGACTGCCGATGACCGACTTCAAACCCTATCTCGCCGCCCTCGCCTCCGGCGCGCCGCTCGCGCGCGACGAGGCCAAAGCCGCGTTTACCCTGATTTTCCAAGGCGAAGCCACGCCGGCGCAGCTTGGCGCCTTTCTCATGGGCTTGAGACTGCGTGGTGAAACCATCGACGAAATCATCGGGGCGGCGGAGGCCATGCGCGCCGCCATGACCCCGGTCGAAGCGCCGCCGGGCGCGATCGACATCGTCGGCACCGGCGGCGACGGCGCCGGCACCTATAATATTTCCACGCTCGCCGCGATCATCGCCGCAGCCGCCGGCGCCATCGTCGCGAAACATGGCGGAAAGGCCGCTTCGTCGCTGTCTGGCGCCGCCGACGTGCTCGGAGAACTCGGCGTCAAGGTCGGAATCTCTCCAAGCGCCGCCGCCGCCTCGCTGCGCGAGGCCGGAATCTGCTTCATGGCCGGGACCGCGCACCATCCGGCCATGCGTCATGCCGCCGCGGTAAGAAGCGAACTCGGCGTGCGCACGATTTTCAATCTGCTCGGTCCGCTGTGCAACCCGGCGCGGGTCGAGCGTCAGGCGATCGGCGTCTTCTCCCGCGACTGGCTCGAACCGCTGGCGCACGCGCTGCGCGAACTTGGCGCCAGGCGCGTCTGGCTGCTGCATGGCGGCGACGGACTCGACGAAGCGACGACGACCGGCGTCACTCATGTCGTCGCGCTCGAAGACGGCGATATCCGCGCCTTCGAATTTTTCCCGGAAGAAGCCGGCTTGCCGCGCGCCACGACGCAGGCGCTCGTCGGCGGCAATGCGGCGCATAACGCCAGAGCGCTGCGCGCGGTTCTCGAAGGCGAGAAGAACGCCTATCGAGATATCGCCGCGCTGAACGCGGGGATTGCGCTGATCGTCGCCGGGCGGGCGGCAAATCTGCGCGACGGAGTCGCGCGCGCCGAGGCGGCGCTCGATTCCGGCGCGGCGCGGGACAAACTCGACGCGCTGATCCGTTGCTCCAACCGAGACATTTGACCGCTGATCGATCGGGATAGGATTGCGGCCCTTTATCGGCTATTCATAGCAGGCCGGCAGTCAACGGAATGAATTCGAGCGAGGCGGTCGCGGCCCGCCTTCGCCGCAGGCGAGCAGATGACGGACATCTTACGAAAGATTGAAGCCTACAAGCGCACCGAGATTTCCGAGGCGAAGGTGCGCATGCCGATGGCGACGCTCGAGCGCAAGGTGCGCGATCATGATCCGCCGCGCGGCTTCGTCCATTCGATCGAGCAAAAGCTGAACGAGCGCCGTATCGCGCTCATCGCCGAAATCAAGAAGGCGAGTCCGTCGAAAGGGATCATTCGGCCCGATTTCGATCCGCCGAAACTGGCGCGCGCCTATCAGGCCGCCGGCGCCGCCTGTCTATCGGTGCTGACCGATGCGCCCTCATTCAAAGGCAGGCTCGAAGATCTTGAAGCCGCGCGAAAAGCGACGCATCTGCCGGCGCTGCGCAAGGATTTCATGTTCGACCCCTATCAGGTCTATGAGGCGCGCGCTTTCGGCGCCGACTGCATTCTCATCATCATGGCCGCCGTCGACGACGACGAAGCGCGCGCGCTCAACACAGCGGCGCATGATCTGCGCATCGACGTGCTCGTCGAAGTGCATGACGAGCGGGAGCTTGATCGCGCCTTGAAGCTCGAGACGCGTCTCATTGGAATCAACAATCGCAATCTCCACGACTTCAATGTCTCGCTCGACGTGAGCGAGAAGCTCGCCGAGAAGATTCCGCGCGATAAAATCATCGTCGCCGAAAGCGGCATCGCGACCCATGACGACTGCCTGCGCCTCGAAAAGTCGCATATTTTTACCTTCCTCGTCGGCGAAAGCCTGATGCGCAAGCACGACGTCGAAGCGGCCGCGCGCGAACTGCTGCATGGCGCTCAGGCCAATCACAAGTCGGGCGCGCACAGATCTCCCGCCGGCGCCTGAGTTGAGCGCGCTCACTCACATCGGCGCCGCCGGCGAAGCGCATATGGTCGACGTGTCGGCAAAGGCCGAGACATCGCGCGTGGCGCGGGCGCGCGGCCAGGTGGCGATGGCGCGCGAAACCCTGCGTCTCGCCGTCGACGGCCAGGCCAAGAAAGGCGACGTCTTCGGCGTCGCCCGCATCGCCGGCATTATGGCGGCGAAGAAGACGAGCGAACTCGTCCCGCTCTGCCATCCTCTCGCCTTGTCAAGCGTTACGGTCGAGATCACGCCCGATGAAGCGCTGCCGGGTCTGCGCGTGTTTGCCGAAGCGTCGGTCACCGGCAAGACCGGCGTCGAGATGGAGGCGCTCACGGCCGTGTCGGTCGCCTGCCTGACGATCTACGACATGCTGAAGGCCGTTGATCGCTTCATGCGGATCGAAGGCGTCGAACTCGTCGAAAAGCGCGGCGGCAAGTCCGGCGACTGGCGCCGCGAGCAATAATTCGACTCGGGCCCCACGGCTCGATATCTTAGCAATTCGACACATTTAATGATTGCTGGAGGCCGCCATGCGGCGTTTTCTTTTCACCCTCGCATTGCTGTTGTTTGCAAGCACGCCCGCGGTCGCCGACCGCGCCAGCGAATGCCGGCGCCAATGCGGCGACGATACAGCCTGCTACCGGCGTTGCATGGGCTATTCTTATCATCATTATCGTCGTCCAGGTTCCTCCTATTGGGGCCCCTCAACTGGAGCCGGCGAGCCGCGCGCCTATCGCCGCGGACCATCGGTCCAGGCGCCGAGCCCGGCAGGTCCTTCGGAGCCGGTTGGCGGCGGCGGCCCCGCCGAAAAGCCCTCCATCCTGGGCACGGCCTATGATTTTCTTTACGAGCCAGGCGCTGAAACGGCGGGCTATGGCCTCTATTCCTATGTCATCCTGCCTCGACCCGGCGAGCGCGCCATCGCCTTTGTGCGCGAGCTTGTGGGCCGCTTTCCGGCAGCTTCAAACGTGACGGAGTCGAAGCAGCGGATCAATATTCTCTACCTGCCGACCAAGACGGGCGCGGGCAGGCAAGCCGCGTTCCCTGCCGATGTCGACGCGGCGGCGATCAAAGCCTTTCTCGACAAGAACTATGATTTCGCCATGGCGCAGGGCTTGCTGTATCATTTGTGCGACAGACCGGCGCCGGCCGTTGCGCAGCTTTGCGCGAATGATCTTTCCGGCGGTCCCTATCTTCTCACCTACGCGACCAAGGTCAGCGATCTTTCGCCCCTGCCGCCGCCCTTCCTGTTCGTCGATCTGACCAATGTGCGTCCGCGCGCCTTTCCGCTGTTCGTCGCCGAATATGCCGCACAGGTGAAACGGCCAGACTTCTCCGACGGCGAGCGTCTTTCCGACTTCCGTCTCCAGCTCCTCAATGTCATGTTGACCGCCGCCGATTGGGTGCAGCCGGTCAGCGCGGCGGTGGCGGACATCGCGCATTTCGCCGAGGCCAAAAAGAACGGCGGGGAGGCTCCGAAATGAAATTGTCGCTTCCCCGAGTCATCGCCGTTTTTTTGCTCGCGATCGCTCTTGGCGTGGCGTTCACCTTCGCTTATCCCAGCGTCGATATTGACGCGACGCTTGCGACAGTGATCGTGCTGGTCGCGCTCGCGGTCGAGAGCCTCGGCGCTTTCATTTGCCGCCGCGTCGCGAACCGGGGATAAGATTTCGCGTGGATAGGCTGCTTTCGGTTTCGGACGCGCTGGCGCGCGTGCTCGCTGGCGCCGCGCGCCTTGGCGAAGAATCGGCGCCGCTCACGCAGGCGCGGGGGCGCACGCTGGCCGCCGACCTCGTCGCGCGCCGCACTCAGCCGCCGGTCGCGGTGTCGGCGATGGACGGGTTTGCGCTGCGCGCCGCCGAGCTCGCCGCCGGCCCGCTGCGCATCGTCGGCGAAAGCGCTGCTGGTCATGGCTATGGCGCGGCGCTCGGACCCGGCGAAGCCGTGCGCATTTTCACCGGCGCGCCTGTTCCCGCCGGCGCCGACGCAATATTGCTGCAAGAAGACGCGCGCGTCGCTGAGGGCGCGCTGACGGCGATCGCGCCGCCCGGCGACCATATCCGCAACGCCGGTCTCGACTTTCGTGAAGGCGCGGTCGCGCTCTCCGCCGGGACCCGCCTCGGCCCAGCCGAACTCGCGCTCGCCGCGGCGATGAACCATGCCGCCGTTCCGGTCGCCCGCCGCCCACGGGTGGCGATCATCGCTTCCGGCGACGAACTCGTTCCGCCCGGCGCCGCGCCCGGGCCCTCGCAAATCATCTCCTGCAACAATCTGGCGGTCGCCGCGATCGCCGAAGACGCCGGCGCCGAGGTCGTCGATCTCGGCATTTTCCGTGACGATCTCACGGAACTCGAACGCGGCGTCGGACTTGCCCGCGAGGCGCGCGCCGACGTTCTCGTCACGCTCGGCGGCGCGTCGGTCGGAGACCGCGACCTGCTACGGCCCGCTCTGGCGCGTCAGGGCATGTCGCTCGACTTCTGGAAAATCGCGATGCGGCCGGGAAAGCCGCTGATCCACGGGGCGCTGGGCGACGCGCGAATCCTTGGTCTGCCCGGCAATCCGGTCGCCGCTTTCGTTTGTGCGCTGATTTTCCTGGCGCCGCTGCTGCGCGCCCTACAGGGCGATCCCAACGCCGGCGCCGACCGGACCGAACTCGCATTCGCAGGAAGCGCCCTCCCCGCCAATAAGGGGCGGCGCGACTATATGCGGGCGCGGCTCGCGACGGACGAAAACGGAGCGCTCGTCGCCACGCCGCAACCGCTGCAGGATTCGTCGCTGCTCACTGAGTTGGTCCAATCCCAGGCGTTGTTGATCCGGGAGCCCGGCGCGCCGGCGGCGGCGAAAGGCGAAGCCTGCCGCATCCTTCGGTTGCCCTGAACGAGCCCGCACCTTCGTGACTCTGGCGCCGCAACATGGCAAAGGAGACGCGCGCTCGTCGACGCGCCACGAAAGCAGGCCTGCATGTCGATCATCGATTCCGTCCGCAAATCCCTCGTTCCGATCCATCCGGAAGGCTATGTTTTCATCGCCGGTTTCGCGGTCGCCGCTTTCCTGCTCGACTGGCTGTCGCCGACGCTGGGCTGGATCGGCTTCATCGCCACGGCCTGGTGCGCCTATTTCTTTCGCGATCCACAGCGCATCACGCCGCTGCGCGATGGTCTCATCGTGTCGCCCGCCGATGGTGTGGTCAGCGCGGTCGGCTTCCATCTGCCGCCGGCCGAACTCGGACTCGGCGCCGAGCCGATGCAGCGCATTTCGGTGTTCATGAGCGTTTTCGACGTGCATGTGAACCGCGCCCCGATCACCGGCCGCATCTCAAGGATCGCCTATAAGCCGGGCCTGTTCCTCAGCGCCGATCTTGACAAGGCGAGCGAGGACAATGAGCGCAGCGGCATGGTCATCGACGCGCCGTACGGACGTTTCGGCGTTGTGCAGATCGCAGGGCTCGTGGCGCGCCGCATCGTCGGATTCGTCAAGGAAGGCGAACAGATCGGCGTCGGCGACCGTTTCGGCCTCATTCGTTTCGGCTCGCGCGTCGACGTCTACATGCCGTCATCGGCGCGGCCCATGGTCGCGGTAGGCTCGCGCGCCATCGCCGGCGAGACCATTCTCGCCGACATGATCGCCGGCGCGGCCGCGCTCTCCTTCAAGGCGGGTTAATTAGGGATATGGCTGATCCGTTCTTCTCCGGGCATGACGCGCAAGAGGGCTCGCTGACGCCTTCGGAACGGCGTCGGCTTCGTTTCCGCAATATTCCGCTGCGCATCGTTCTGCCCAATCTCGTGACGCTGCTCGCGCTGTCGATGGGGCTGACCGCGATCCGCTATGGAATCGAAGGACGGTTCGAAACCGCCGTCACCGCGATAATGGCGGCGGCGGTGCTCGACGGACTGGACGGGCGCCTTGCGCGCGCCATCAAAGGCACCTCGCGCTTCGGCGCGGAACTCGACTCGCTGTCGGATTTCGTCGATTTCGGCGTCGCGCCGGGCCTGCTGCTGTATCTGTGGACGCTGCATGAAATCAAAGGACTCGGCTGGTTCGCCGTGCTCGTCTTCGCCATCGCCTGCGCGCTGCGTCTGGCGCGCTTCAATGTGATGATCGACGATCCGAGCAAGCCCGCCTGGCAGGCGGAATTCTTCGTCGGCATGCCGGCGCCCGCCGGCGCGGTTACGGTGCTATTGCCGCTCTACCTGCATTTTTCGGTTTTGGAGCTGCCGGCGTCCAAGGCGATGACGCCTTTCTACATCGTCTATGTGCTGGGCATCGCCTTTCTGATGGCGAGCCGGATTCCGCATTTCTCCGGCAAACGCATCGGCCGTATCCCGCGCGATCTGGTCATTCCCGTGCTGTTCGGCGTGGGCGTCACGGCGCTGCTGCTCGCGATCTATCCGATGGAGCTGCTTTCCGTGCTGAGCGTCGCCTTCCTCGCCGCCATTCCGCTGAGCGTGCGGCGCTATAACAGACTGGCGAAGGCCGAGGCGGAAAAGGCGGCGCCTACAGAGGCGTCATAGGCGCAACAGCAAGTGGTGATCAAAAGCGGTCTTTGCGATCGCGGTAGTTCTCCGGCCTTGCTCCCTTTGCGATCCCTGCCAGCTGATCGCGTTCAGGAACGGGAACCAGCAGCACGCCGGATCCTTTAGGGATGAAGACGAACTCCTGACCAGCCTTCCATTTGCGCGCTTCGCGAAGTGCCTTTGGAATCGAGATCTGAAATTTAGCGGAGAGAGTGGCGGTGTCCGACATTTTCATGCCTAAGCAAGATCGATAGTGGCTTCGTAAGAAAATAGGAAGAATTAGCTTGACAGCAAGCTCAGCGCGCGGCGAGCGGCGCCAAAGGCTGAACCTCGACCTTCTGATTGACGGACGGCGGCGGCGCGGCGGTAACGGCCGTTCCGCCGCTAGCGTCGATGACGGCCTGGGTGTCGGCCTCGGCCGGCCGCGGGGCCGTGAGTTGCGCGCCGATGGTTCGCACCACGTCGGGCGCTTCGGCGAAGGCGCCGTGGCCGACGAAGTCGGTGGAGAAGGACGAAATATCCTGCACGGCGACGCCGAGCCGATCGAGCTCCGCCCTGTCTTCAGGATTGTTCGGGTTCATCGCGCCCAGACGCGGACGGTCGCCGGCGATGCGCGACGAGAGCGACAGGGCGCGATCATTATTCGCCACGAAGACCGACACATGCCGAGGATCGACGCGCGCGATCTGCTGGCGGAAGACATTGAGGTCGATGTCGGGCGCCGCGAGCATGACTTCGCCGAGCTTGCCGTCGAGGTCGGGATGGCCGGACTGCGCGACGCCGCGCAGCGTCTCCATCGTCAGCCAGGCGCCCATCGAGTGGGCGAGCACATGGATTCGTCCGACGCCGGGCGCATGCGACAGATCGACGAGGAGCTTTTCGAGCGCGTCGCGCGAGACCGTCGCGGCTTCCTTGTCCGATTCATAGTTGAACAGCCCGCCCCGGGAATTCCAGGCAAAGAGCGCAGGAACGCCGGAGAATCGTCCGTCGGCGACGATCTGGGCCAGCCGATAGCGCGCGTCCTCGGCGCTCGTATTGAAGCCATGCACAAAAAGCAGCACGTCGCGCGAATTGCCGACCCGACCGGAAACATGTGAGGCGACCTCGTCGCGGAACTCCTGTTCATCCATATTGCGCTTCGACAGCACCGTGAAATGCCGTCGCCGATCGGCGCCGCCGAAGCTTGGCCGTTCAACGCTTCCAGCGCGATGGTTGATTGGCACGCCGATCGACGTCAGCGAAAAATGCGCGCGGCCGTCGTCGGCCGCGCCTTCCGAGCGTCGTGTCGACGCGACGAATATGGCGACGTTGGCGGGCTCGCCCTGCGGACCAGAGACTAATGACACCGCATTGTTGACATGGCCGTCGACCATGCGCATGCCGTCCGACACGCAGCCGGCAAGCGACGCCGCGGCAAGAAGCGCGCATGAGCGCGTGAAGCTGTTCATCCATAAATTGCGCAAGTTGATTGGCTCGATCCGGCGCCTGTTCGAGACGTGGCGCGCTTCGATGTGAGGCCTCGGCCTCCCCCGCGACCCTTTTGACCTGAGAAAGCGACGAAACCGGGGCGAACCGCCCACGGCGACAGGGAAAAAGTCTCATAATTTCATGGGGGCGCGCAAAACGGTCGCACTTGCGCGAAGGCCAGCCGCCTGCGCATAGTGCCAAGAAAATACAGCGCCAAGAAAACAACAGTAAGGGAGATTCGACGTCGCGGCGCGCCCGCCATGTCGGAAAGGCGAATGCGGATCAAGGTCTTGGGGGCGGGCGCCGGCGGCGGTTTCCCGCAATGGAACTGCAACTGCGGCAATTGCCGCGCGGTTCGCGCGGGAACGCCGGGTTTTGCGCCACGTACGCAGTCGTCGCTGGCGGTCAGCGCTAACGGCGTCGACTGGCTTCTGCTCAACGCCTCGCCCGACCTGCGGCAGCAAATCTCGGCCGCGCCCGAGCTTGCGCCTGGCGCCGACGATGGACTGCGGGCGAGTCCGATAAAGGCGGTGGCGCTGACCAACGGCGACGTCGATCATGTCGCTGGCCTGCTCAACATGCGCGAAGCGCAGCCGTTCAGCCTTTACGCCGCTGGACGCGTTCTTGACGCGCTCGGCGCCAATCCGATCTTCACGATACTGCAGACGCCGCTGGTGCCGCGCATCGAACTGCATATGGACGAAGCGGTCGCGATAAGAGGCGCCGGCCTCGATCTTGGGCTCGCCATCCGCGCCTTTCCGGTGCCGGGCAAGATCGCGCTCTATCTCGAAAACGCAAATGCGCCGAACTTCGGAACAAGCGCGGGCGACACGCTCGGACTGGAGATCATCGAAGCCGAGACCGGCGACTCATTCTTCTACATCCCCGGCTGCGCGAAGGTGGATGCATCGCTCGCCGATCGACTTCGCGGCGCCAGGCTCGTCTTCTTCGACGGCACGCTGTTTCACGAAAACGAGATGATCGAGCAGGGCCTGCTCGGCAAGACCGGTTCGCGCATGGGCCATATCAATGTGAGCGGCGCCGACGGCTCCATCGCCGCCTTCGCGCCGCTTGGCGTCGAGCGCAAAATTTACGTGCACATCAACAATTCCAATCCGCTTCTCAACGAGTTCTCGGAAGAATATGCGATCGCCCAGGCGGCTGGCTGGGAGATCGGCGAGGATGGGATGGAGGTCAAGCTGTGAACGAGATCGTAGCCATCGATTGGCGCGAGGCCGCGCCGCTTTCCCGCAAGGAATTCGAAGCCGCGATCCGCGCCGTCGGCGCCGAGCGCTATCACGACAAGCACGAATTTCATAAGCTGCTGCACGGCGGCAAGCTCAACAAGGACCAGGTCGCCGCCTGGGCGCTCAACCGTTACTGCTACCAGGAGGCGGTGCCGCGCAAGGACGCCGCCTTCATGAGCCGCGTCCACGACCGCGACCTGCGCCGCGAATGGATTCACCGCATCCATGATCACGACGGTCTCGGCGAGGAAGGCGGCGGCATCGAGCGCTGGCTTGTACTGACCGACGCGCTGGGGTTTTCGCGCGATTATGTGACGTCGCGCCGCGGGGCCCTGCCCGCGACCAAATTCGCGGTCGAAGCTTATGTGCGCTTCGTCGTCGAACAGCCGCTCACTGTCGCTGTGGCGTCTTCGCTGACGGAACTCTTCGCGCCGTCAATCCATCGCGAACGCATCGCCGGCATGCTCGAAAACTACGATTTCGTCGACGACGGCGTCATGGCCTATTTCAAGCGTCGGCTGAGCCAGGCGCCGCGCGATTCCGAATTCGCGCTGGGTTTCGTGCTCGACAACGCCAGGACTCGCGCCGAGCAGGAGGCCTGCGTCGGCGCCGTGCGGTTCAAATGCGACGTCTTGTGGGCGCAGCTTGACGCCTTACATCACGCTTACGTCACGCCGGCGCTGATCCCGCCCGGCGCATGGCGGCCAGGAGAAGCGAATGTCTGAGGCGCACGCCGCGCGGTTCGTGATCGGCCCCGACTCGCGTCCGGCCTTCACGCGCTATGCGCGGCTGCACGAAGACCGCGCGCGTGCGCGCACCGTCATTCTCGCGCCAGAGCGCGCCTATGAGCTCGATCCGATCGGACTCATTGTCCTGCGCGCGATCGATGGCGCGACGCGCCTCGCCGATCTCTGCGCCCGGCTTGCCGAGCAATATGCGGCGCCGCTCGACATCATCACGCGAGACGTGAGCGCTCTACTGCAAGGGCTCGCCGACAAGCGACTGCTGCGCGACGGGGCCGATCAATTCGCCGCGCCGGCGCCTTCCGACTTCGCCGCCTCGATCGCGCCATTTGCCGGCGGACCTGCGGGGCTGCTCGCCGAACTCACCCATCGCTGCCCGCTGCAATGTCCCTACTGCTCCAATCCGCTCGAGCTCGAGCGATCGAATGCGGAGCTCACCGCCGACGAATGGGGCGAAACGTTTCGCCAGGCGGCGTCGATCGGCGCGCTGCAGCTGCATCTTTCCGGCGGCGAACCCACCGCGCGGCGGGATCTCGAAGACATACTCGCGCATGCCGTCGACGCCGGGCTCTATACCAATCTCGTCACCTCCGCCGTGCTGCTGACGAGAGAGCGATTGCAGCGTCTCGCCGAGATCGGCCTCGATCATGTGCAGGTCTCCATCCAGGATGTCGTTCCAAAGAGCGCGGATCGCATCTCCGGCTTTGAGGGGGGCGTCGCCAGGAAGCGCGACGTGGCGCGCTGGACGCGCGAATTCGGCATGGGACTGACGATCAATGCGCCGATGCACCGTCAGAACATCGCGCATCTGCCGCAGATCATCGATTTCGCGGTCGAGGTCGACGCGCAGCGCATCGAGATCGCGCATATTCAATATTACGCCTGGGCGCAGATAAATCGCGCCGCGCTCATTCCGACGCGTGAGACCTTTATGGAGACGGTCGGAATTGTCGACGAAGCAAAGAAGCGTCTCGCCGGCGTTCTCAACTTCGATTTCGTTATTCACGATCATTACGCCAAGCGGCCGAAGGCGTGCACGGGCGGCTGGGGCCGTTCGATCTTGGCGGTGACGCCATCGGGCAAAGCCCTGCCCTGCCACGCCGCGCAGACCTTGCCGGGTCTGGCCTTCGACGACGTGCGCGAGCGACCGCTTGCCGACATCTGGAGAAACGGATCGGCCTTCAACGCCTTCCGCGGCACGGATTGGATGAAGGAGCCCTGTCGCTCTTGCGACCGCCGCGAGATCGATTTCGGCGGTTGCCGCTGTCAGGCTTTCGCGATCGTCGGCGACGCGGCGGCGACCGATCCAGCCTGCCATCTCTCGCCGGACCATGCGCGCTTCGCCGCTTACGCCGAAGTCGAGTCGCAGGCGCCGGCACCCGATTTCATTTACCGCCGCTATGGCGGCGCGGCGGCGTCGAAGGCGCGCGCCAAGGAGCCGGCGTAGGGTCAGAGCGGACGCCGCTGCAAGCCGCCGCTACAGTAGCGTCGCCAATGCGCTCCCCCGGCTTGAGATCGCGCGTCGGGCTGGCGCGACGGCCACAGCCTGCAAAAAAATCACATCCGGTAAGAAAGGAGCAACTTCCGCTCAGCATATTAAGCCCTGTCTCGCGGAGTTAACAATTTGTTTCGCATAAGTCGCGTAACGGAGCTTGTCGCATGAAGTCGCGGGATACGCTTGTCCGTCTGAAACGATTTCAGGCCGAGGAAAAACGCCGGCGTGTTGTCCAGCTCAACGGGATGATCGCCGAATTCACGCGCATGGCCAATGAGCTTGAACGCGAAATCGGCCAGGAAGAGCGGCGCGCCAACATCAGCGACCTCAATCATTTCGCCTATCCGACCTACGCCCGCGCCGCGCGCGCGCGTCGCGAGAATATTCTCGCCTCGATCAACGAACTGCGCGGACAGCTCGATGAGGCGGAAGCGCAGTTCAAGGAAGCGAGCGAAGACCTCGCCAAGACTCAAAGCCAGGACGCGAGGGATCGCGGCGCCGAGCGGATGATCGACGTTGTCGCCGACCGCCGCCACGGCGAAAGGCCCGAAGCGCTTCGCCGCGCTTAACGGCTAAACAGCCGCCAGCGCATCCTGCCGCGCGGCGGTCGCGCCCAGACTCCCACCGTTCTCCGACGAAGAGCGCTGACGTCGCCGCCTTTGGCGAGAGACGCTGCGATTGACGCTACGTCGAAGTCAAATCTTCGATGAAAACACGACGGGCCGGAACGCCCCGCCTCGACGAAGGCAAGTTCGAAGCGCGCGAGATCGACAATCCAGACCGGCGCCAATTCGCGCCGCGCGAGACTCCTGTCGAGAAGGGCGACAAGCGCCGCCGCGTCTGCGCGGGTGCTTCCGTCTCTCGCGCGCCCGCGGATCGCCTCCGCCAGAAGCGAGTCGAACCGGTCGCCCAATACGCGCGCGGTGAGCGGCAGCGCCCTGCGCGCATAGAGCGTGCGTTTGCCGATGAGGCTCCGCGCAAAGGCGTCCGTTTCACGCCGATCGAGCGACGCGAGGCGTTGCGCGTCATTAGCGCTTAGGCCGAAACGCGTCGAAACGGCGATCGGCGCCTCGAAGAATTCGCGGCGCAGATCATCATCGGTGAATAGGCGCGCCAACAGCGCCTGGGTTTCGGCTAACGCCATCGTCGATTTTCCACGAGCGTTGCGCGCGCCCGCTCCGCTTCCCCGATCAGTTCGGAGAACGGCGGAATATTTTCGTCGCGCTCGAGAAGGACGGCCTTGACCGGCGCGCGCGCCACGACGCGCTCGTAAAGCGTCCAAACCGCATCACTCGTCGGCGCGTCATGGCTGTCGATCAACAGGCCGTTGCGCGCGCGTCCGCCGGCGTAGTGAATTTGCACGAGCCGCTCCCATGGCCAGCGCTCGAACTGCGCATCGAGATCGAAGCCGAAATTCATCGCATTGACATGCATATTGGCGACGTCGCACAGCCAGCCGCATCCTGTCGCTTCCAGCGTGCGCGTCAGGAATTCAGCCTCGTCCATTTCGGCGCCGGGAACGCGCACGACGCAGCTAATGTTTTCCAGAATCAGCGGCGTCTTGATGCGCCGGCGCAGATAATCGACATTGCGCGCGACTGCATCGATCGCCTCTTGTGTGTAGGGCAGCGACGCAAGATGGCCGATTCGAACGCCGCCGGCGCGCGTGAAGCAGAGATGTTCGCTCCACCAGGGCGGATCGATGCGCTCGATCAACGCGGCGATTTTACCGAGATAGCGCGGATCGACGCCGTCGGCGCCGCCGATCGAGAGATCGAGACCATGCGCGACGAGCGGGAAGTGCGATCTTAGAAGGTCGAGTTCGTCGAGTTTCTCTCGCGTTGCGTCGAGATAGTGATCGGCGACGATCTCGAGAAAATCGATCCGGTCTCGATGAGCGAAGAGATCGGCGCGAAACTGCGGGCGATAGCCGATTCCGGAGCCTAGTGCCGGCGCGTCAATCGCCGCCACCGCTCGCACCGCCGTCGCCGCAACTGCCGCCGCAGCTCGACCCGCAATTGGAGCCCTGGCTTTGCGAGCCGCGGCTGAAGGTTTCGGCGAACATCGCCTCGGTCGTGCCCTTGAGCGGCGAGAATCCGTAAAGACCGATAAGAAACAGCGCCGCGCCATGGAACGCGCGCGCCTCCGGCCCCGGCGAGCCGATGTGCGCGACCGCCGCTTGCAAGCGCTCACCATAGGCGAGTCGCATCGCTTCGAGATAGGCGTGGCCGCGACGGCTCGCGTGGGTTCTGGTCATCACATAGGCGAGCGCGAAAAGCGCGGCGACGGAAGCGGCGGCGAGAAAGATGAGATAGGCGAGGTTCGCTGGACCCTTCGACCATTCGACGGCGATCTTCGCAAGCGCCACGCCAACGATGATCAGCGTTCCGCCGATCTGCGCGCGCCGGCGCCAGATTTTCACCGACGCGGGTTTGATCAGCTCCTCCGCCGCGAGTTTGGCGCGGATCGGCGCGAGCTGCTCGAGAAGCCGTCGCCGCAGGCTGCGATCTTCAAACAGCACATGCGCCTTCGGCTTCGCCTGCGCGGCTTCAAGCAGGAGCGTCTCCATCGCATTGAGCTCGCCCGGTTGCGGCTGGCTTTCGGTGGGAATCACGTGATCCTTGGGCGCGAGAGCGATAAAGCCGCGCTGCGCAAGATCATAGATCAGCGTTCGGATGACCTGATTGACGCCGCCCTGCAGGAAGGCGACTTCCATCGCATCCGGGTTTTGCGGCACAGGCGGCGGCGGACGCCGATCGGTGCGATCCGCGAGGCGGATGCAGAGATAAACGGCCGCCAGAACGATGATGACGACGAGCCCGAAGACATTGAGGAATTCCGGGCCGGGAAGATCGAGGATCGCAAAATTTTTCACGCCGCCGCCTCAGTGCGTAACTACGTCTTGCGCAAGGCGTCGCGCCTGCAGCGTCGCCACCGCCAGAACCGCCATGCCGATCGCCTGATGCGCGAGCGCCAGGGCGATATGCGGCGCGCCGGCGAAGGGCGGCTCGACCAACACCAAGGTCGCGATTCCGAGCGCGATCTGCATCAGCACATGGCCGAACAGAATCGCGGCGCCGCGGCGCGCGCGTCCTTCCGCATTCATCCATGCGTCGATGAGATGCCCGAGCGCCAGGGCGAAAATCGCAT